>JAXEIW010000148.1:0-10769 GCA_034101885.1 Clostridia bacterium
TTATGGCAACTGCTCTTTTTTATGTATTTTAACCCTTCATTTTCTCTCTGATCAGTTCTTCAATATCCTTTGCGAATGCGGGATTTTCCTGAAGATATTTTCTGACATTATCGCGTCCCTGTCCCAAACGTTCCCCTTCATACGAGAACCATGCGCCGCTTTTTTGAATTATATCAAAATTTACTGCGGCATCTATGAGGTTACCCTCTTTAGATATACCCTGACCGTAAAGAATATCAAACTCAGCTTCTTTAAAGGGGGGAGCAACCTTATTTTTCACAACCTTTACTTTTGTTTTATTTCCTATAATCTCCGTACCGTTTTTAATAGACTCCTGTTTTCTTACATCCAGTCTTACCGATGCAAAATACTTTAAGGCTCTTCCTCCGGGAGTTGTTTCGGGGCTTCCGTAAACTACGCCTACCTTTTCTCTTAATTGATTAATAAATATAACGGTTGTTCCCGTTTTACTTGTTATACCGGTAAGCTTTCTTAATGCCTGCGACATAAGTCTTGCAAGCAATCCGACATGAGAATCGCCCATTTCGCCCTCTATTTCGGCTCTCGGAACCAATGCCGCAACAGAATCTATTACAACAACATCAAGAGCACCGCTGCGAACAAGGGTTTCGGCAATTTCCAATCCCTGTTCACCGGTATCGGGCTGTGCGACAATAAGGTTATCTATGTCAACTCCCAATTTTTCGGCATAAACAGGATCAAGTGCGTGTTCGGCATCAATAAAGGCAGCCTCTCCGCCTCTTTTTTGAGCCTCTGCAACAATATGAAGGGCAACAGTTGTTTTACCGGAGGATTCGGGGCCGTAAATTTCCACAACTCTGCCGCGTGGAACACCGCCTACTCCCAGCGCCATATCAAGCATAATCGAACCGGTAGGGATAACCTCAACATCAACGGAGGTTGTATCGCCCAGCTTCATAATGCTTCCTTTTCCGAATTGTTTTTCTATCGTTGCAAAAACCGACTCAAGTGTTTTTTTCTTTTCCTCACTGTCAGAATTATCTCCTGCCTTTTTTGTATCGGCAGAGTTTTTTGATTTTTTTACATTCTCAGCACTTTCAATTTTATCAGTTACTTTTTTTTCATCAGCCATATTATAATACCTCGCCTTTTACGAACAAATGTTTTATCTTTTGATATTATACTATATAATTTAAAAAAAATCAAGTGTTTTTTTGAAATTATATTATTTTTTTTCGTATTATGTCAAAAACTTCAAGACAAGCTGCGTTTCTTACTCTGTCTCTCGAACCGTAAAGCTGAAGTTTTTTTACTTCAACCGCTCCGTAAACAGCAACGCCCACATAAACCAAGCCTACGGGTTTTTCCGCTGTTCCGCCGTCAGGTCCCGCAATTCCGGTAAAACATACGCAAATGTCGGCACCGGCTACCTTATATAATCCTTCTGCCATTTCATATGCCGTTTCTTCGCTTACCGCTCCATACTTTTTAAGGGTTTCCGGTTTTACTCCGAGAATTTTTGTTTTTGCTTCGTTTGCATAGGTAACATAGCTTTCATTCAAAATCGTCGAGCTTCCGCTTATATCGGTTATCATTTTTGCAAACATTCCTCCGGTACAGCTTTCGGCAGAGGAAATTGTCATATTTCTTTCTATCAGCATATGAACAACTGTGTAAGGAAGCGTGTCGCCTGTGTCATTATATACATAGTCGCCGACCTTTTTCATAATATCTTCCTTAATAGGCTTAATAAGCTTCTTTCCCTCCTGCTCGTTTGCGCATCTGGCGGTAATTCTCAATCGTACTCCTATTGCCTCTGCATAGGGCGCAACTGTGGGATTTTCGTTATTTTCAATATAATCGTTAAGAATTTCCGAAACCTTTGATTCTCCTATACCGAATAATTTAAGATTTTCCGAATATAACAAACAATCGGATTTTTTAATTAAATAGGGTTTTACATAATTCAAATACATACATTGCAGCTCATGGGGAGGTCCGGGAAGCATAACGGCAATTTTTCCGTTTTCTTCTATGATACAGCCCGGCGCCGTTCCGCAGTCATTTGGCAATATAACACATTCCTTTGGCAGCATAGCCTGTTTTCGGTTGCACATTACATTGTGCAGATTCTTTCGTTTTAAATATACCTCCATGCGTTCAAGGCTGTTTTCGTCAAGAATAAGCTCTCTGTTCATTTCTTCCGCAATAACCTCTTTTGTCAGATCATCGGGTGTAGGGCCGAGACCGCCCGAAGCAATTAAAATATCGGAACGCTCCAATGCGGTTTTAACGGCAGCTTTCAATCTTTCCTTATTGTCGCCCACAACAGTATGGTAATACACATTTATTCCCAGCTCCGAAAGCTGCGTTGACAAAAACTGTGCGTCGGTATTTACAATTTCTCCCAAAAGTAATTCCGTTCCCACAGATATAATTTCAGCATTCATTTCAAAAAATTTAACTCCTTTCAACAAACAGGCATTAATCTTTTGTCGGATTTACTACCGACAATGCACTGTATTCCTTATCAAAATGCTCCGCAAATCTTTTGCACACATCATCAAATGAAACATTTTTATAAACATCGTAATAGTTAAAATAGTTAATATTCAAAAAGCTGTCGGTCAGAAAGCTGTGTGAAAAATCCTCTACATCGTTATATGAACGGATATAATCTCCCCAAACAGCTTTCTTTGCCCTTTCAAAATCGTCCTGCGATATTCCGCCGATGCGAAACTTTTCGAGATAATCGGTTATTATCTCATACACTTTTTTAGGATCCTTTGACTCGCCTTCAATTGCAGTGTATGCGTAATCCTTTTGAGGGCTGAATTCTGCACTGAAATTGGGAGTAATCAGACCGTCATTATACAGATTTTCATAAAGAGGCGAGCTTTTTGAAAAAATCATTTTAATAATAATCTCGGTTTCGATAATTTTCTTTAACAGCCTATCACCGTCATAACCGGTGTCGTTGTCCTTAAAGCCTATTACAAACATAGGCATGGCAACGGAAAGAACTGTTTCCTTGTATCGTGCCGCCACCTCTTTCGGCTCATCGGGATATATTCTCTTTATTTCTTCATCAAAGGGTTCATTTTTAATAATGCTGCTTTCAATGGTTTTTAAAATTTCCTCCGGGTCAAAATCCCCCGTTACAAATAATGTCATATTGGAAAGATTATAAAAAGTATTGTAGCATTTATACAGCAGCTCTCGATCAATTTTTGATATGGATTCAATAGTTCCGGCAATATCCTTCTTCACAGGATTATTTTTATAAAGACATCCAAGCAGATTAAAAAACACTCTCCATCCCGGATTATCGTCATACATTCTTATTTCCTGTCCGATTATACCCTGTTCCTTTTGGACGCTTTCATCGGTAAAATACGGCTTTTGGACATAATCGAGAAGTACCTTTAAATTCTCGCTGAAATTATCGGTCGCGGAAAAAAGATATGCTGTCATATTAAAGCTTGTAAAAGCATTTGCGTTTGCACCGAATTTTGAAAAGCTGTCAAACACATTTGAGCCGTCCGGCATATCAAACATTTTATGTTCAAGATAGTGCGCTATACCGTCCGGAACATCGGTTTGCTTATCTTCTCCCGGAACAACAAAGCTGGAATCAACCGAACCGTATTTTGTTCCGAAAATGGCATAACCGTTTTTGTATTCCTTTCTCGGCATAATATAGATTTTCAAGCCGCTTTCATGTGTTTTGTAATATAATGTTTCGCCTGTAATATTATTCTTGGTATATGTTAAATTCAATTTAGTCAATCCTTTCGTTATATGTGAATGGTACGCATCTTTAAAGCTTATTTGCCCGTAAGGAAATAAACTGTGTCTTCTTTTATTTTCGAGGCAGCTTTTATAATATCTTCCTTTGTTACCGACTTAATTTTATTTTTGTATTTTTCAAGGTCGGGAACAATTCCCAGATACAGACAATCAAGGCAATACAACTGCATATATCTTTGATCATCATAGTAGGTATCGAGATTATTAATTATTGTATTAATGCTGAAATTAAACTCATCATCGGATATTTCACCTTTTTTCAGGTTGTTAAGCTGTAAAATCGATTCATCATATGCCTTTTGGAAATTTTCAAATTCAATTCCGGCATTTACTGTCATAATGCCCTTATACTTATTAATACCGCTGGAAGCATAGTAGGCAAGGCTAAGCTTTTCACGAACGTTGTTAAACAGCTTTGATTGAGTTCCGGCTCCGTAAATACTGTTTGCAACAACCAAAGCAGGATAATCCTCATCGGCTGCGTTTATTCCCGTAACAAAACCTATTGCAAGCTTGCCCTGTGTGACATCAAGCTTGTCCGTAACCCTGTTTAAATTATCCTTGTATTGTATTTTTACATTCTCTGTTCTTTCACATTCTTTAAATTCAAGCTTACCTGTATATTGATTTATTTTATCAACAAGACTGCTGCATTCGGCATCTCCGCATACAAAAATATCAATTTGCGAAGATACAAGAATTTTTTTATAATGCTCATATAAATCCTTTGATGTGATTCTGCTGACAGAATCCGCCGTACCGAATTTTCCTACGGCAAAAGAATCCCCTCTGCATATTTCTTCTATACAGCGCAGCTGTGCATAGGTTCTTTTGTCATTAATCATTGCATTAATTTTGTTAATAACGGTTTTCTTTTCTCTTTCCACCGTTTCGGTGTCAAATGAATTATCTTTAACAATAGGCTCGAAAATAACAGACATTAATAAATCCATTAAGTTTTTTGTAAGAGCCTCTCCTTCGGCGGCATATTTGTCGGAAATGGTTTCCGCATCAAAAAATATAACCTGGTTATCTCCGTTTTTGATGACTCCGCCGCTTAAGCTTGCTCCGTAAAGACTTTGCAGATATTTGTTTATTTCCGATACGGACGGTAATTTTTTGCAACCGCTTTTCAAAACATACGGAAGTACGGCATTTAAAGCCGCTTCTCTTTCACTGAGTTTTCTTCTTATATAAACCCCGGTGACAGTTGTTTTCAGTTTTTTCATTTCAATATAATGAAGTGATATGTTATTATTTATTTTTATTGTTTTCAAAATATAAATCCTCCGTTCTGCCGCTTTTTGCGGCAAATAATTGTATACCATAATTTTACAACTATTTTTGCTTTGTGTCAACTACCCTACAAAGCTTTCTATGTCTTCAAATGTTAAATTTTTGTGAAGTGCAAGATTTATTCCGTTGGCAACGGTCTTGGAGGTTTTTTCAATTACCGAATCAATGTCCTTGGGAGTTACCATAAGTTTCTTTATATTTTTTGTCAGAGCTTCTTTAATAAGCCTGTTCTTTTCGCCGTCGGCAGGAATTTCTTCTTTAATGTCGTTAAATGCCATGTCAATGGAATCGCTTACTATTGTATGTGCGTCAACAACGGTGGGGACTCCTATTGCGATAACTTTTACTCCGAGAGTCTTTTCGTTAAGCCCTTCCCTGTTATTGTCTACCCCTGCACCGGGATTAATTCCGGTGTCCGAAAGCTGAATTGTTGTACTTATTCTGTCAAGACTTCTCGATGCAAGAGCATCTACACATATAATAAGGTCAGGATGTACTTGTTCCGTCACTCCCTTTATAATTTGTGCCGTTTCCATGCCGGTTGTGCCGAGCACTCCCGGAGCGATTGCACATACCGAGGTCAGATTGTCTCCGAAAAAATCCTTCATATGTTCCTTCACATGATTTGTTACCATTAATTTTGAAACGACATCGGGTCCCAGCGCGTCGGGCGTTATACTTTTGTTTCCAAGCCCTACCACAAGAGTTTTTGTGTCCGGGCTTATCTTTGTCATATTTCTTATTTCCTCCGCTAACAGCTTGCAGGCATTTTCATATACCTCCGTACTGTATTTTATATCGGGCGCCTCAATTGTTACATATGTCCCTATCGGTTTTGTCAAAGCTTTTGAGCCGTTTTCATTTGTTATTGTGATTTTTGTCGTCATAACTCCCTTTGCTTTATCGGTTTTTACAATTACACCGTCAATATCGCCGGTATCCTTTGTGCTTTCGTTGTAAAGCTCTTTTGCCTCCAATGCAAGGTCTGTTCTTATTCCCATAGTCAAATCCTCCGTTATTATCATTTTTATTCGTATCCGGTACAAAATAAAAGTCAATTTTACCTTTTACAATTACTTCCTTTATTTTTACAATTTTTACTTGTTTTATACAATTTAATGTTATTGATTGATATATTTAAAGCTATATGTTATAATTAAAGAAAAAGTTGTCCGTAGAGTTAAAACCAAACAGGCGGTGTGTTTTATGAAGACTATAAAAAGATTTTTTGCTTTTTTGATATTAATAGTCATTGCGGTTTCGGCAGGAATAATTTATCTGGGATATAACAAATATATCAAAGCGCTCGAAGCAAAGCCGCTTGACGCAGCTGCGGAAGAAGTCCGCAGTATAGAACATTATACGCAAATTACGGAAGTTCCGCAAATTTACATTGACGCTGTGGTTGCGACAGAGGACAGACGATTTTATTACCATAACGGATTTGACATAGTCGGAACGGCAAGAGCAATAATAACAGATATAAAAGAAAGAAAGTTGGTTGAGGGCGGAAGCACAATAACTCAACAGCTTGCAAAAAACTTATATTTTCCCGCAGACAACTCGCCCACCAGAAAAATAGCCGAAATATTTATGGCCGTAAATATAGAAAAAGAATATGCCAAAGAAGATATTTTTGAGCTTTATATGAATGTGATATATTTCGGCAGCGGATATTATAATATTTATGACGCATCAATGGGATACTTTGAAAAAATACCCGCAAATATGAATGATTACGAATCAACCCTTCTTGCCGGAGTACCCAACGCTCCCTCGCTTTATTCTCCGAAGGTAAATTCGGAGCTTGCCCATAAAAGACAGGAAAAGGTCGTGGATTGTCTGCTCAAAAGTAAATATATAGATGAAGAACGTGCTGATAAAATATTATCAGTTAAAAATACATAAAAACAGGTGATGTAATTGAATACAAAAAAGATTGTTTTAAACGGATTACTATGCGCTTCGGGAGTATTGCTTCCTCAGGCATTTCATGTGTTCGGAATGACATCGGGTATGATTTTTCTTCCCATGCACATTCCGGCAATTATTTCGGGTTACATTCTCGGCCCGTTGTGCGGTCTTATATGCGGTATGGTTTCGCCTATAATAAGCTGCTTTGCGGTATCTATGCCGACTTTGGCGAAAATGCCTTTTATGGCATTTGAAATAGGTGCATATGGTTTCTTCAGCGGATTATTCTTTAAAATATTTTCCCAAAAATCAAAAAATACTTTACTTTCGGTGTACGTAACTCTTGTCCTGACTCAAATTGCAGGAAGAATTGTAAATCTTATACTTCTGCTTGCAGCGGTTTATCTTTTGAAAATCAATACGGTATCCGTTGCATCCGCATGGACTGCAGTTGTTACAGGTATACCGGGAATTATTATTCAATGGGTATTTATTCCCCCGCTTGTAATGATAATAAGAAAAAGCAGCACTGTGAAAAACCTAAACGAAAAATTCTGAAAACGATTAGATGTGTTTTGATTTATTGCGCAGCTTTTCTAACTTCGGAAGTATCTGATGAAAGAGGTATTTGATGTCCGCAGTTTCTGCATATTAGGAAATCCCCGATTTTTATATGGCAGGAAGTCTGACCGCACTTTTCGCACTGTTTGATTTCGCTGCAAAATCCACTGCTGTCATCGGGATCTCCGATTATACCCATAAGCACCAAAATAGAGCATATGGCAGTAGTTATAATAGACAGCATATCGGTGTCTATGCTTACGTCAAAAGCCTTTAAAATTATAATAATCTGTGAAAGTATACCAAGCAGTACATGAGGTTTTTTTAATCTGTTCCATATAAGCTTAAGAGTTTTCATTGCACTCTCCCTTCTGCCGCAATGCAGCATAAATAAATGAAAATATTAATTTGAAGATTGTATTCTCTGTGTGCAGTTATAATTATATGCGGCAGAACGTGAAAATTTGCTTGTCCAAAATAAATTTTATTGATAAGCGTTATATACCTAAAATACAAAATTCAGCGATGAAAAGCTCACCGCTGAATTTTTATAATACCGGTTTTATTAAAATATATTATTCATAAAGGGGGTGCTTTTTGCAAAGTGCCGCAACTCTTTTTCTAATCTCATCTTGCGAGTTATCAAAATCTGTTATTGTAAGCTTAATAAGCTTTGCAACTTCAACCATATCCTCCTCTGCAAAGCCTCTTGAGGTTGTTGCAGGTGTACCGATTCTTATACCGCTTGTTATAAACGGGCTTTGTTTATCAAACGGAATGGCATTTTTATTTACGGTAATGCCCACTTCATCGAGCATATGTTCTGCTTCTTTACCGGTAACTCCCATATCGGTCAAATCAATTAATATAAGGTGATTGTCCGTTCCTCCCGAAACAAGCTTAAATCCGTCCGCTGTTAAAGCTTCTGCCAAAACCTTTGCATTTTTCACAATCTGCTGCTGATATACCTTAAAATCATCTGTAAGCGCTTCCTTAAAGGATAAAGCCTTTGCG
Source organism: Clostridia bacterium (assembly GCA_034101885.1). Lineage (GTDB taxonomy): Bacteria > Bacillota > Clostridia > UBA1381 > UBA1381 > RGIG1988. Next base: position 8,578 of record JAXEIW010000148.1, read on the forward strand.
GCAATAATGTGCATCAAAGGTCCGCCCTGTATTCCCGGAAAAACAGCCTTGTTAAACAGCTTGCCCAGTTCTTCATCTTTTGACAAAATCAAACCGCCTCTCGGTCCTCTTAAGGTTTTATGTGTTGTGGTTGTTACAACGTCAGCATACGGAATCGGGCTTGGATGCAGTCCTGCGGCAACCAGTCCCGCAATATGTGCCATATCAACCATAAAATATGCTCCGACTTCCTTTGCAATTTTTGAAAATCTTTCAAAATCAATTATTCTCGGATATGCCGAAGCACCGGCAAGTATAAGCTTTGGTTTACATTCCTTAGCTATTCTTTCAACCTCGTCATAATCTATAAGATTTGTGTCCTCGGTTACACCGTAAGGAACAATATTAAAATATTTTCCCGAAATATTAACGGGACTTCCGTGACTTAAATGTCCTCCGTGAGCAAGATTCATAGATAAAACGGTATCACCCGGATTAAGCAGTGCAAAAAATACTGCCATATTTGCCTGCGCGCCCGAATGAGGCTGCACATTTGCATAACTTGCGCCAAAAATCTTTTTTGCTCTTTCTATGGCAAGATTTTCGGCAACGTCAACACATTCACAGCCGCCGTAATATCTCTTTCCCGGATAACCTTCGGCATATTTATTTGTGAGCGGCGTTCCCATTGCCTCCATAACAGCCTCCGAAACAAAGTTCTCCGAAGCGATAAGCTCAATTTTGTTTTGTTGTCTTGAAAGCTCTCCTCTCACTGCATCGTATAATTCCGGATCCTCTGTTTTTATTTTGTTAAATTCCAACATTTTCTCCATTCCTTTCCTCTTTCGAATAAATACACCTTTATCCGATTAATTTTTTCCTATTCTATTATACATAAAAATAACAAATTAATCAATACTTTTTTTAATTTTTAAAATAAAGTTTTTATTTAGCTATTGTTTATTGTAATTTTTTGTGATATAATGTTATACATCATTAATATTTATATAAAATTGTAATTTAAAGGAGGATTTACAATGAACAAAAAAAGAATTATTTCAATGCTTCTTTGTACATCGGCGGTATTAACCATGTCATGTACAATGTATGCGGAGCAGCTTCCGAATCCTACCGTTGTTGTTGACGGTAAATTGGTGGGTTTTGATGATCAGGAGCCTGTTATATCGGAAAATGGCGATACGCTTATTCCTGTGAGAGGTGTCTTGGAGGCTATGGGGGCATTGGTTGAATGGAACGCCGAGGACAGAAGTGTCTTTGTTAAATCACACGACAATATCACAAGACTATTGATGAAAATTGACAACCCCGTCATGACAAAATACACTCTTAAGACAGTTACAACGGTTGATTCGGAGGAAATTACACTTTCCACCGCACCGACAATTATGAACGACCGCACCATGATTCCTTTCAGAGCTGTCAGTGAAAGCATCGGCGCAACCGTTGACTGGGACGATGATACACGTCAAATCACAATAAAAACAAAAGAATACAAAAAATACATAAGCAATAATACTCCGGAAGCAAGCGAAGACGGAGCTGCTGCCGAATACAACCCCAAGGAATCACTTCCATATCTGTATCTTGAAGCAGATAAAACAACAGTGAAAAAAGGTGATGTTGTAACAGTCGATGTTAAGCTTGCAAACTCGGATAAAATTGCCGATGACTTGACGCTCTCTGCCGTAACATCAACGTTATTCTATGATTCCGAAAAGCTTAAATCGGAATCTACTGAACTTATAGTAAACGGCAAAACCACCAAAAATGTATTGGGCGCTTCAAACCCCGAATATTTCGATGATTCTGTTAAATCCACATATCTAATTATGCCTACCGACACAGAACTTGATAGAACGGTTAACGACGGTACTGTTTCTCGCTTTACTTTTACCGTACTTACCGACGAACCCTTTGAAATTTCAATTTCAAACAGATTGGCACCAATGCGCGGTATGGATACAAGCTTGCTTCTTTCGGACAAAGATCTTAACTCATATATGCTTGATGACTATGATGAAATATACCTTGATACCGCACCTATTTACTTTAATAAATAATGCTCACTGAATAAATGCGATTTTCAATCGCATTTAGAAAAATTATGACTATTGTCAAAATTTTTCGTGTAAAATCAAAGATTTTACACAGTTCGCATTGATAAAGTCTGCTGAAATAAATATTTTGGTAGC
>JAXEIW010000149.1:0-15239 GCA_034101885.1 Clostridia bacterium
TTGCGCAGAATGCAATATAAATCCAATGGAACATTATGAAGAAAGAATATTTTCAACATCGGCATCAGCCTTTAGAGAAGCTCTAAAGAATGCTGTTAAAGAAGTTGGATTGACATACAATATTAGTTGTCATTCTTTTCGTAAATTTTTTGGAAATCAGTCATATAAATTACATCCACACGATGCAGATAGAATAAAAATGATCCAATTTTTATTTGGTCATTCATCAGAGGAAATTACAAAACTTTATATTTCAACTATTGATGAAAAGAAAGACCAATATATGGATGATTTTTCTGAGTATATAAAATCAATGTTTGAGGGAAAGAATTATGAAATAGACAATTCTCCCGTGATTACGATAAAAAATGCCGACTTGCGATTAATTGTATATGAAATTTATATGAAGGGCAAGACAGCAACCACTGATACAAACGACATAGAGCAGATAAATGAACTTATAACAAAAATAGAACAAATGAGAGTACAATAATAATATTTTCATTTTTAGAAGCATGAGAAGGCATAGAACTATAAGCAGTCTTGTAAGGATCATAATTATCATCAAAATTCATAGCATTATCGGAACGGCAAGTATTAAAAAAGGAAAGAATGTGTTTAGGTTGTTTGCAGATAAAATTAATAAAAACGACTGCGTTGGACTTAATGTAAGTAAAGTTGTATTGGAGGTTATAAAGTGAATAAAACGCTGAAATATCATATGAGATAGTAAGGTTCAGTAATAATTTTGATTATTGAGCCGACAAAAAAGGAATAGTTAAAATTTGTATTATTACAGTGCATTGAGAAATGTATATAAACTTCATCAAAAATGGTCAAATCTTACCAAGAATTAGCTTCTATTCGATTATTATGTATAAAATAAAAGTTAAATGCTTGTAATCGGCCCGGTTGACAAATCGGAAATTTTGTGATACAATGCCTGCGTATGTAACAATGTGGTACGTTTACAACGATTTGGCAGTTTACAAATATAATAAATTTTGATATAATAAAGAATATTAAACTCTTATTGAAAAAGGAATGAGAGGTGGTATTATTTTGTATAAAGTAATGATAGTCGACGATGAGGTACAGTCGAGAGAGATCATGGCAAGCTATATAAGTGAGTACAAAGAGGACTTTGAAATAGCGGCTGTTTTACAGAATGGCAAAAGAGCAATTGAGTTTCTTGAAAAGAATGATGTGGATATTGTCTTAACCGATATAAAAATGCCGTACGTTGACGGAATTGAGCTTTCGAAATGGATTCATGAAAACAAGCCTTCAATAAAGGTGGTTTTGGTAAGTGCTTTTGCTGAATTTGAATATGCAAAGCTTGCGCTTTTATATAATGTTATTTATTATTTGTTAAAAGCAATAGATGAGGAAGAGTTAAAGACAGTTCTCTATCATATCAAGGATGTTTTGGATTCCGAGAGGGCGGCTCGGGAGAACAATATTAAAGATGAGCTTGAGGAAGGCTTTTATGAGCAGCTGTGCTGTGAGGATAATAAGAACGAAGCATTTATAAGGAAAAAATACGAATTTTTACAGACTGAAATCCCTTATGAAGATGCATATGTAACATTTGTAAAGGGATATATCGAAAATATAAATTTAATTTTATCAAACAAATACAAATACGGGCAGGTATCGTTTGAAGATATGGTGTCCAACATTGCGAAATATTCTTCGGACGTTGTGAAAACAAATGTATTTTTTTTGACTCCGGCTGATTTTTTGATTGCGGTGATAAGTGATAAAGAACATACCGGTGAGGTATGTAAAATTGAAGAAGCCTTGATACAGATCCTGAAATTTGAATTTAAATGGAAAGAGTTAGGTGAATTTTGTTTGAGAAGTATGGCGCAAGGCGAAGATGGCAAGAGTATAGCCGAGCTCTTTAAAATGTCTGTTTTTAAAAAATGCAGCAACTCAAAAATGAATGATGCAATATCAAAGGCGGAAAAATATCTGCATGAAAATTACAGTAAGGATATTTCGAGAGATGAGCTTGCGGAATATTTGGGGTTAAATCCAATGTATGTAAGCAGACTCTTTAAAGAAAAACTCAATACTACCTTTTCCGAATACCTCTTAAATGTAAGGATGCAAAAAGCGATTAAGCTTATGCGTGAGGGAAAGAAAAATACCGATATTTACAGTAAAGTCGGATATACAAATTTAAGACAGTTCAGACGTGCATTTAAAATATTCAGCGGGTATACGATTTCGGATTATAAAAAAACAGTGCTGAGAATATCGGATTATGAATTTTAACAAGAAATGACCGGTGTTAAGATATGATGAAAAGATCAATGTTCAGATTGAGGAACAACAGTGTTGTTTTTCGGAACTTTATAAAAATGTTTATAGTTTGCATTATGGTTTTTGCGTTAGTTTTTGTTGCTGTATATATTTTTGCAACCGATTACGCACAGAAAAATGCAATCGAAAACAATAAAAGCTCACTTGATAAGGTGGCGGAGCTTTCCGATATAATATTTAAGCAGATGGAATATGTTGCAACAGGATTGGCGGTTGATCCAACCGTAAATATGCTCATGGGAAATTACGAAAGACCTTATCTGACCAAAAATCGTCTTGACAGTCTTGAAGCAGAAATGAAAAGCTTTCTATTGACCTATAAAAGCGCATATGAGTATGTTGATTCGATATACATATATTCTTCATCAAACAGAAAAATTTTTAACGGTACGGTAATCGAGAGCATTGACGAATTTGCCGATGACGAATGGATAAAAAAAATAGAATCTTCAGGCGGTGCGGATTTTACTTATTTTCCGCGTAAGCAAAACGGTATTTATCCATACTACATAACTTTTATTAAGAGGATTAATAACTATTCCTTTATAGTTGTGAACATTAATGTTATGGAAATAAGAGATGTACTTAACAATTCGGTTGCAAAGGATGCTCACTTTACAATTACCGATGATACGGGAATGGTATTTTACAGCAGTGGTATGGAGGAATTTGCACAGATTACACAACTGCCCGAAACAGGTATGATAAAGGATGGAAAGGACAAGTTTTTTTTCTGCTCGCAAAAGGACTCGGAATATTTTGACTGGAATTATACTCTCACAGAGCCGGACTACGAATACAATTCCAATTTAAATTTTTTAAGAACAATATTTTTTATAACGCTGTTCTTTCTTATATTATTAAGTGTGATTGCTGCGGGAGTCCTTGCAATGCTCAGCGGCAAGCCTTTAAGAGAGTTAATAAATATTTTTGATGAAAAAGGGTATGCGGAGGAAAGTAATTCGGATGAAACGGCATATCTTGCACAGCGAATAATCCGCATTATTGATGACAATAAATATCTTAAGGAGGAGCTTGATAAGCGGCTTGCAATGTATAATCAGCTTCAGCTTATATCCTTGCAGGAGCAAATAAATCCGCATTTTTTAAATAATGCCTTAAACAGCATAATATATATTTTAAGAATTAAGGATAACAAAAAGGACGCGGTTTCAAGTCTTGTTTCTCTGTCAAGACTTGTAGGATATTCGTATGTACATGATGAAATACTTGTAAGCCTTAAAGAGGAGCTTGATTTTCTTCATGATTATATAAGCTTTCAAAAAATCAGGTACGGAGAATTTCAGGTAATGTATGATATTGACAGGGAAACACTGGAAATCAGAATCCCGCGTCTGTCTTTACAGACACTCGTGGAAAATGCGCTGTTTCATGCGATCGGCGAAAATCCAGAAAAAGGTATATTAAAAATTTCAGCAAAAAAAGACGAGGATAAAATTGCCATAGAAATCAGAGATAACGGAAAAGGTATGGACTGCGATAAAATTGAGGAAATAATGAATAATGTCGTAGATGAAAAAATGTCTAAAAAATATGTAGGAATTAAAAATGTGTTCAAAAGATTTAATCTTATTTTCGGTGAAAATGTTGAGTGCATATTAGAGAGTAGGAAAGACGAGTATACAGCAGTCAGAATGGTGATAAAAAATTTCAAAAAGTAACATTATTGTGCCAATGTAATAAATTGGCACTTTTATTTTTTTGCGATTTATGTTATAATTAACATAGCAATTGGAAAAATGAGAAGAAATTATGTAATTATGAATAATATTACAAAATAACAATCGCAAGGAGATACGAAAATGGTTTTGAGAAAAAATGAAAAAAGAAAAGCCAATATCAGAAGGGACAAGTATGTTGACAATTTGGAATACGTGTTGATGTCCTTGCCGGGTATTATATGTGTAATTATATTTGCATATATTCCTATGTTCGGTATAATTATCGCATTTAAAAATTTCAATCCTAATTTGGGGGTTTTTGGCAGTGAGTGGAACGGATTTGACAACTTTAAGTATTTCTTCGAGTCGAATATGTTTGTAAGGCTTATAAGAAATACGGTAGGATATAATCTTGCATTTCTTGTTATAAATAATATTGCAAATATCACACTTGCAATAATGCTTTATAATGTTAATAAAAAATGGCAGCTGAAATATTATCAGACAACCTTTATATTGCCCTCATTTATGTCTATGGTACTGATCTCATATATTGTCTATATGTTTCTTTCACCGAGTGCGGGTTTTTTAAATAAGCTTATATTGTTACTCGGAGGAGAGGGTGTTGATTGGTATAGCGAACCTGAGGTATGGCCGTTTGTACTTACCTTTGTAAATATGTGGAAAGGTGTAGGAATGGGTTCTCTCATATATTATACTGTACTTGTTGGAATTGATGAAACATTATTTGAAGCGGCAGAAATTGACGGAGCAAATCAATGGGAGAAAATAAAAAATATAATTATTCCGTCCTTGACATCTCTTTTATGCTTACAGATTATCATGGGTTTGGGACATATTATGAGTATCGGTATGGAGTTATTTTATCAGATTCCAAGGAATCAGGGTATACTCTATCCTGTAACCGACGTTATATCTACATATACCTTCCGTATGCTGCAAACCGGCGGAGATTACGGTATTAATACTGCAATAGGCTTGTTCGGTTCGGTGACAGGAACAATAATGGTATTAGTAAGCAATGCTGTCATAAAAAAAATTGATGAAGACAGCAGTATGTTCTGATAAAGGGGGTAAGGACAATGAAGAAGAAAATTTCATACGGAAGATTAATACTTCATATTTTCTTGATTGCAATGTCGATTACATATATTCTTTCACTTGTAATGATGATTTCGATTTCGTTATCCCGGGAAAGCGAAGTTTTAAGGAACGGTTATTCAATATTGCCGCAAAAATTCGATCTGACAGCGTATAAAATGGCTTTTGCAAATCCAACGCAGATAATACAGGGGTATAAGGTTACCGCAATTTTTTCTGTAACAAAGGTTGTACTGAGCATATTAATAACGGCACTCCTTGCATATCCGTTGGCAAGAACAAACTTTATGTATAAAAAATTTGTAACGGTATTTTTAATGATAACAATGTTTTTCAGTGGCGGACTTGTTCCGAGCTATATAGTCAACACACAGTATCTGCATATCGGAAATACTATTTGGATTTATATTTTACCGGGACTTGTCGGTGCGTGGAACGTAATTCTTTTTAAAACATATTTTAAGAGTCTGCCGGGTGAGCTTATTGAGGCAGCAAAGGTTGACGGCGCACGTGAGATAAGGATTCTTTTTACGATTATTATTCCTCTTTCAAAACCGATAATCGGATATACTGCGTTTACGACTCTTTTGGCAAGCTGGAACAGCTGGCAGGAGTCCATGCTGTATATAAGAGATTCAAATCTTTATTCACTTCAATACCTTTTGCAGAGAATAATAAATGAATCGAACTTTATTAAAGAAATGGCTAAAACCGGACTTGATACCACGAACATTGAGGGGGGAATGCCGTCCGAAACGTTGAAATTTGCAATGGCTGTTATTGCATCGGGCCCTATGCTTTGTATATTCCCTTTTTTCCAGAAGTATTTTGCAAAGGGTATTGTGGTAGGTTCAGTTAAAGGATAAGCAATAATTATAAACAAACATAATAAATAACTTATTGAAAAGGAAAGGAAGAGAAAAATGAAGAAGAAAATTAAAAGTACAATTATGTGGGTAACGGCTGCATCAATGGCTTTATGCAGTGCGGGCTGCGGAGAAAAAAGTAAATCCGTAGGTGATGAAGTTGCAAAGCTTAAGTGGGTTATGGCAGGTCCGGGCAAGCAGGTTGATGCGGAAAAGGTATGGGAACAGTTTAATGCAAAGCTAAAGGAAAAGGGTGTTAATGCTGAGGTGGATTTTGAGATCATACCCTTATCAGAATACAAGCAGAAATTTACTTTGATGTTGTCAAGCCGTGAACAGATTGATATTGCAAATATGTACGGACTTGATTTTGCAACTGAGATTTCAAACGGAACTTTTGCACCGATTACCAAGTTGCTGCAGGATTACGGCAAGGAAACTGTAGAAATTCTCCCGGATTGGATTTTCGATTATATGACAGTTGACGGAGAAGTTTACGGCATCCCTACTTATCAAATGCTGTCTGTTCCCTCCGGCTGGAATATCCCTGCCGAATATGAGGAATATATGGATATGGAAAAGATGAGAGCGGCCTGTGATAAAACGGTATATGCAAATGATGAGATTTATGACTGTATCGAGGAGTACCTGACAAAACTTAAGGCTGACGGAAAGCTCGGTCTTGGACTGGGCAGTGGGTTGCCATACTACGGATATGAGACAATAAACAGTAATTTCGGTTATTGGCTTGATAATGATGAGATCATCGTTGAATATATTCCGACATCGGATTATTTAAAACACGTTGCCGAAAAGAATATTGAATTTTATCAAAAGGGATTAAAGATAAGAAACGAAACGGCAGAGGCAGAGCCGAAGTCTTTCTACGGAAAAAAGGACGGATATGTATTCTTCGGGGAAAACTGGGAACCGGATATCGAATTAAAGCTTAAGACTAAATATGATGTGGAATTGGTTTCAGAGCCTTACAGAACAGATTATTTTATTCCGATGACTTCTTCCGCCTCGGGAACGGGAATTCTGTCAATGTGTAAGTATAAGGAAGAGGCAATGCAGGTATTGAATCTTGTAAACAGCGATGAAGAAATGTACAATCTTTTAACCTTTGGTATTGAAGGAACACACTATACCAAGACAGGAGAAAAGACTATAGAAACACCCACAGGTATTCAAGGAACAATAAATGACGCTTACGGACTGTATAAATGGATAACCGGAAACACGGAATTGGCTTATTTAATGCAGACCGAAAGCGAAGATTACACAAAATGGGTATTTGATGAAGTTAATCAATCTGAAAATCGTTCAAAGCTTATAGGCTTTATTCCTGATGTTAAAAGTATTCAGCTGCAGCTTTCTCAGATAAATGCTTTATTTTCCGAATATAAAGCATCATGGAAGTATGACAGCATTGACAGCTTGAACGAAAGATGGGATGAGTGGAAGAAGCAGCTGGAAGTTGCAGGTGTTGAAGATGTTAAAAATGAACTGCAAAGGCAGGTAGATGAATTTTTGGCATCAAAATAAAATGATATATAATTAGAATCGGAGGATTAATGTGAAAAATAAGCGGCGCATCTCATCTCGGAAGCCTGCCTTGAAGTATACACATACGTCGGCGGCAGTCTTTCGAGCGACCTGCTTGCTTCTTTTCACATTAGATTTGTGCCACCGCGTGGCGGCGGAATGGAGGATAAAATGAAAAAAAGAATTATTTCCGTAATTACAGTTCTGTGCATGGCAATATCATTTTTTACAACGGTATATGCCAAAGGCGAACCGTCACTTTCTCTTATGGGAGAGAGTGCCCCGGTTTGCGGAAAGAGTGTTGTGCTTAAGTTTGATAATATTATTCCCGTTATTGTCAGTGTAAACGGAAGTGATGTTGATGAAGATAAATATATAATCGATTCAAAAATGAATAAGCTTTATATATACGGCAGTATATTTGATTTGGAAGGGGACTACACTATCGGCATTTCCGATGGAAATGAGGATGCCGAAATAACAATCAATTTTTCTGATAATACAACCGAAAAGGAATACAGTATTGATGGTGACTTTGAGCTGGGTGATGAGGTAAGCAGGACAAGTACCGCCGGCACCGAGCATTCCGCAACGGGAAAAAGAAGACCGATAAAAGTTTCTCTTGATGAAAACAAATATAACGGTCAATGGATTAAATGGAAAATAACGGACAGCGGATTATACACAATTGACTACTGGTGCGCAAAGCCATCTGTTAATGCTCCGGTTACGGTTACGGTAGCGGATAAAAACGGCGAGCATATTTTCATCGGAATTGTTTCCGAAGAGGTTGATGAAACCAATGGATATGCGTCATATACCAAGCTTCGTGACGAAAACGGAGAGGCATATATATTTGATTTTTCGGGAGACGGTGATTATTACTTAAAGGCACAGGCATATACAAAAAATACATATGAAGGACAGCAGCTTGTGCTTTTTGATTCATTTAAAATTACAAGCTCTGTTTCGGAGCATGACAAAACAGTACCTGAAATTACAGCCGATAAATATACTGTTGAAGACGGAAAAATCAAAGGAGTGATTTTTAACTCTGCCGAAAAGGACTTTATAGAAAATATTTTTGTTCCTGCCGACTGCTCATATGAGCTTGATATGGCAGACGAATATGTGAGCGAGGGCGATACTCTGACAGTATACAAGCTTTTTGATGACAGTATCAAAACCGAATACACCGTGGGAAAGGTGCTTTATTTGAGTTCGACCGTATACACTCTGTCGGACGATGAGATTTCAAATGTTCCTTACGGTGAGGATTACAGTACATTTATTTCGAACATTCAAAAAAACGATCAGATTGTAATAAAGGTATTCTCAAACGAGGAAGAAAAGACAGAGGGCACTGTTGAAACAGGGGATATTATTGTCGCATATCTTAACGATGAGGAGGTTGAGCGTTACGAAATTGATGTTATTCCGGCATCGGGCGAAAACTTTATTACTTCAAGTGTTTATACTGTAGAGGAGGATAAAATAATAATCCCCTACGGCGAAAAGGCAAAGGATTTTATGGACAATATAAGTGTATCACCATTTGCTGCGGCAGAACACAGATATATCGGAAAGCCCGATACGATTATAACAAAGTCATTTGATGTTAAGGTAACTGCTCAAAACGGCGATGTTCGTACCTACACGGCGATAATTGATTTGAATAATTCGAATAAAAGCGAGCTGATTTCTTCCTATTACACTGTTGCAGCAAACAGTGTGGGAGTAGTTGAAGCCGATACCGATGCAGGTGATTTTTTAAAGAAGCTTTCCGCATCAAACGGCGGAGAGTTAAAGCTGTATGATGAAAATATGAAGGAAAAGGTATCGGGAAAGGTAAAGGGAACAGATACACTGAGGGTATATCCGAGATATAAAAGTGCGTCGGAGGAATATACCTCTTACTGCATAAAGGTACAGCCGGAATATAAAAGAGCGGCGGAGGATGAAATTATATGGTCATGCGCTAATGACTCTAAAAATCCTGCCGAGCATCTTGAATTTACCTGTACGAATTATGAGGACGGTAACAACTTCGGAACAAAGCGTGTTGGCTATAACGGAACAAACGCAGACAGAGCAATAAATTCCTATTATAACTATACGGCAGTTGCCGATAAAACGGTAAAATTGAATTATTTTGCCGTTGCCAATGTTGCTGGACAGAACAATACATATAAGGTCGAGGTGTTCAAAAATAACACAAAAATAGCTGATAAGCAATTTATTATCCAAAATTCAACGCTTTGTGATTTGGGATATTATGAGCTAAAAAGAAACGATGTTCTCACAGTTTATATAGATGGGCAGCAGTTTATTTCGGCAGCGGTTATAACCGAGGTTACCTTTTTTGAAGCTCAAATTAATAACTATACCTTTGATGATGAAGATTTTGGATGCTTTGATGTAATATTTAATTTTGACGCTGATGAGAACACAATACCGGATGGAATTAAGATTGTCAGTGAAAACGGAAATATAATGCCGTATACATATGAGGCTGTTGATGGAGGATACAGAATAAAAACAAAGTATCCCATAGAAAGAGGAGTCAGATATTTTGTTATTGTATATGATTCAATTAGCACATCTTCGGGTGAATTTATATCGGTAAGTACAACAGCCGGTGTGCCGGAGCTTTTGGATAAGGTAAGAGCTACGGTAAGAAGCGATTATACAATCGGAGATGAAACCGCTGAAATTGAATTGGGTATCATATCGGAGAAAAGCACCGATATAAAGGTATTGATCGTTCAGTACGGAGATATGGGTATACTTAAGGTTGGAACTGACGAGGTAAGCGTTAACGCAAATACGTTGATGACGAAAATGATAACGGTAAATTCGGAGAACGGCTGTAATAGAATTGGGGTTTATCTGATTGATAATGAATGTCATATGATTACCGATACATATTATGCAGATTAAGGAGGTACGCAATGAAAAAAAGATTAATATTGTTGTTAACAGCACTTTCTATGCTGCTTTCATCCAATGCTTTTGCCGAGGTTTATATTGAGGATATGAATGAATACCTATTTGATTTGGGGGCTGAGGCATTTGACACACGGTCACAGAATAAAGAGATTTCCGTTAAGCCTGAAAAGGATTTTGTGATTGAACTTGATATTCTGGGAGAGGTTAGAATAAATATTTCAACCGACAGACAGAATTATGAGCTTTTTCAGGGACTTGGCGGCGGCAGAGGTGCTTGTATCAGAGAAAATAAAGCTGCTGTTTGGTTCTATGATGAAAGCGGAAAGAAAATGGATATTTCTTCGGGAACACATAATTACAAATTTTATATGAATTTGTCAACAAGCACGATAGATACATATATTGATGGAGTGAAGGCAAGCTATTCGTCAGTTGAAAATGTCTATACACCCCAAAATACAGTCACACTTGACGGTACAACAGTAAAAAGCTTTATCTTCGGCGGAGGAACGGTAAGCAATATAAAGGCATACTATCCGCCCGTAGCAGGGAATACAGAGATTGCAGATGAAGAATACATGATAAAGTATAACGCGCTTGATTTTCTCGGGATTATTCCGGACAGTCTTGCGACAACAGGTGTTTCCGATACGTTGACAAGAGCGCAATTTGCGGCTTTGGCGGCAAGACTTATCGGGATAGGAGAATATAACGGTGAGGGAGCTTTCTCCGATGTGAAGGAATCAAATTTCGCTTATGCTTATATTAACGGTCTGAATGAAAGAAATTATATGAACGGTTACGGAGAAAAATTCAAGCCGAATCAGACAATTACTGCGGAAGAGGCTGTGTGCGTAATCGGAAGAATGCTCGGATATAATGAAATACTTTTTAACTCAAAGGAGACAATGTATTTTTATTCCACCAACAAATTCTTTTATGAAGATATTTTAAAGGGTGTTAATATTAAAAGTTCTCGGCAGGAGCTTTGTGCAAAAGAGGTAATTTCACTTATCTATAATGCATTGACGGCAAGAAGATATAAGTTCGATTATAAGGAACTGAATTTATCGGATGATCCCGAGGATACACTTCTTTATTGTTATTACGGATATGTATGTCATGAAGAAGCCTTGATAGACAGCGTTGAATACGGCTCAAAAAATATAATCGTGACACTGAAGGATGGTAAAAATGAAAAGTGGCTTGTATCAAAAGAAGTAAGTCTTTTGAATATTGTTGGAACAAAGCAGTACATCTGGGTGAATCCGGATGATGAAACGGTATATTATATGTACCCTTATAACTATTCAAGAACACTTTGGGGCTATATAAGCGAATATAATAAGGAGCTTAGTTCGGGTTCTGTAAAACCCTCAAAAATTGCAAAGATAGCGCTTTTGGGTATGGAGGGTTATATCAATACCGATTCCGATCTTAAGGTATACAAAAACGGAGGAGAAGTTACTGAGGCAATAGAGCCTGTCGGACTTTTTGTAAGATTGGATATTGAGAACAATGAAGTATATGCGATTAATATCTTAAATGCGCCTGTCGAGGGAGGACTTGTTAAGTATATCTCAAATGACAGGATAACATATATAGAGGGAAATGTACTGGAATTTTTAGATACAAATTCAACGCAAAATGTTATTTCAATACTTGATGGATCTGAAGTATCTTATAATGAACTGTCGGTAGGAATGTATTTTGATTATATTACAGACGGAAATGCTACATATTTGCTGTTTTCGTCGGCAAAATGTGAGGGCAAAATAAACAGCGTTTCGGATGAAAAAATAAAAATCGGAGATGAATATGCAAATGTTACGGTAAATACCGTTTATACATCTACCGACGGAGGTGAAAGCTGGTCCGCTTCAGGCTCTGTTTCAGATTTTATGGGTATGAACGTTATTGCTTATCTTGATATGAGCGGAAATGTGAGATACCTTGCAACTGCGGATTCTATTGAAAAATACGGAATTGTATTTGGCGGCGATGATTCTGACGGAGAATTTATGACGGTCGGAATTGTTACCGAAACCGGGATAGAGAAAAAGATCTATGAATATGACGGAAGCAAAAAGACAGTTTATGCTCCGGAGGTAACTTATTATGAGGCTCTTGAAACAAAAAAGAAGTTAAACGGAGATTGTGTATATAAATTTACAATCAAAGGCGACAAAATCAAAAAGATAGAGCAAATCAGCTGGGATGGCGAAATGCGTACCGATGGAAAAAACGTTGAATACAGCAATTCAAGAATTGTTCCCAAGGACACTAAAAACAGTTATACTTATGTTAATCCCTCTGCAACAATTATTATGCTTTTAAACGGTGACGGAGAATTTGATCCGCAAATTACAACATTATACAAGTTAAACGGAATGAAAACAGAGGGATATGACGGATTTTCTTTCAGAGTAGATGATACAAAGCCAATGGCAGAGCTTATGGTCTTGGGCGAGAATTTCAGTAATATGTATAACTCCACATGGTATTACGGTGTTGTATCTCAAATTAAAGAAATTTATGAAGATGAGGAAATATATAAGGAGTATACCATTGCATCTCCGGGGGGAATTAACAAATACAAGGTTAAGTCAGATAATCCGTTGACGGTAGCAGGCACAGAGGTAAAAAATAATGACGTAATACTCTATGCATATAACGGAATTACTTCTGAAATACAGAAACCTTTGAATACAAGAATTCTATCCATAGAAGATGAAAATATGGAAAAATATTCTCACGGAACAACAATTCAATCCGGTACATCTACAGAAACGGTAACGAGAGATTTTTATATCGGAGGCAGGTATGTTAAGGAACAAAACGGATTTATACATTTGAACAGTTCAGGTGAGGATAAATGGATCAAAAAAAGCGGACTGTTCAAAGCCTACATTTTAGATGGCAAAAAGCTTACAGACGCTTCCGTAAGTGATCTTGTCGGAAAGACGGTTTATGTTGCGGCAAATGAAGGAATGGCACAAATGCTCATCGGTGTGGAAAGGTAGGAGGAAAATGAAAAGAATAATATCATTAATAATCAGTTTAATATTGCTGATGCCCACATATGCATATGCATACGATGTTGAAATTGTTTCAAAATCCGCTGTTTGCGATCCGGTGAATGAACTGCTTATTTTATCGGGAAATATCAATATCGGCGGTGACAGACCTATCCTAATTGAGATATACGATAAAGACGGTGAGTTAGCCGGAGCGGAAAGAACAATGAGTAATTCCGAGGGTGATTTTGTTGTTAATATAGGAACGACTGCGCTGACCGGTGACA
This sequence comes from Clostridia bacterium, assembly GCA_034101885.1. Classification (GTDB taxonomy): domain Bacteria; phylum Bacillota; class Clostridia; order UBA1381; family UBA1381; genus RGIG1988. Next base: position 13,803 of record JAXEIW010000149.1, read on the forward strand.
ACTATGAAATATGGGGCAGCTACAGAGATAAGGCAAGAGTAAAGCTTTATACCTTAGAGGGAATGAGCGGTATAGAAGCAAAACCGATTGCGGCGCAGGTAGACAACGGATATGTTTTTATGGCAAATGAGACAGATGTCGACTCTGAGTTTTCTTCCGTAAAAATAAACCTTAACAATGCGCAAACGGTTCTCGGAACGGTGTCCGGCGATAATTACACAGTTACAGGTATGCCCGCAGGAATTACCGCGGAGCTTGAAGCGATAAGTGCAAAAACACTTAGACTTAACTTTATGGGAAAAGCAGCCGACGCTGTTACAGAAGAATATGATATTTCGGTAAAGCTCAAAAGCGGAATAATTATATCGGGAGCGGCAAATACAAATTCGGCGGAAATCAAAGGAATAACATTATATCCTTATGAATACGGAAAAAAGGTAAATACCGATAAAAATAAAATTTCATTTGCGATGAGTTCATATAAAACTCCGTCAAACAGTTCTGTCGAAGCAGAGATTTTATACAGAAATATTACAAAGCAAGGTATACTTGTAAAGGGAGAGGATTTTGACTACGATTCTTTGGCTTTGAATGGTATGAAAATCACCGCATCCGCAAATAAAGAGAAAAACAGCATATTATTGACGCTTTCGGGAAGTGCGGATTCAAATATCACAAAAGAGCTTAAGGTTGATTTGGTACTTAAAGCAAAAATAGCGGAAAATGCGGGATTTGACAGTGATGCGATTACTGTTTCCGTTACACCTGCCTCGCAGGATAAAGGCGGTTCCTCTACCGGAAATTCGGGCGGAAACAGCGGCGGAGGCGGAGGAAATTCCGTGATTCAGACACCATCGGTAGTCAAAACAGAACCGATTATACCGGTAATTACGGCAACACTGACCGATATTGAATATCATTGGTCAAGGGATTATGTTCAGAAACTCAACAACCTGGGTTTTGTAAAGGGATATAAGGATAATACATACCGTCCCGATGAAAAAATAACAAGAGCAGAGTTTGTAACATTGATTTTAAGAATATTAGGTAAAGAAAATACCTCTTATAAGGGAGCGTTTTCCGATGTTTCAACGGAGGATTGGTATTGTAACAGTGTTCAGACAGCGCTTGACCGCGGTCTTATAAGCCGGGATGAAAAATTCAGACCGAATGATTATATCAGACGTGATGAAATTGTGAAAATTGCTGCCTTGGCATATCTAAAGGATCATACCGCACCCGATTTAAATGTTTCTATGGCTATGTTCAGCGACAGCAGCGAAATTGAGGATTGGGCAAAGGAATATATACAGGTTGGTTTGAATCTTGGTATTGTTTCCGGATATGATGACGGAAAATTCCATGCCGAAAGAACGGCAACAAGAGGTGAAACGGCGGCAATACTCGCAAGACTTATTGATTGTATTAATATGTAAA
>JAXEIW010000150.1:0-9711 GCA_034101885.1 Clostridia bacterium
AAATATGTCATCTTACTGTAAATCCCGCTTTTCGCAAAAGAGTACAACAAAATTGAAAAACAAAGGTCTTATCTGCGTAAAAAGATTTTTGAAGGGAGGCGATGAAAACATGAAAGAATTGACAGAGGTAAACGATATAGTATGGGAGCTTGCTCACAGGGGTATTATTTCCGATTCCGATTTGTGGGTCGATAAGCTTCAAAAGGATAATAACGCTTATTGGCTCGCAAGAAAGACGCTGCATTTTATTAGGGTTAATAACCTGTAAGGCTTAAACCTATTAAATGCGTAACCGAGTAGGAAGCTAACCATTAATGAGGCTGTATATTCAACTGTGTAAATGGGAATAATCTCCAATATAAAGTAAAAGGAGATAATTAATCATGACACAGTTGAATGAACAGCCTCGTTTCAGAATTGTTTAGGTGCAAGGGTTTTGTGCGTTTTTGCAAAAAAACCTTGCATCATGAATAAATATCTTGCTCCCAAAATATTTATTTCAGCAGACTTTATCAATGCGAACTATGTAAAATCTTTGATTTTACACGAAAAATTTTGACAATAGTCATCATTTTTCTAAATGCTATTGAAAATCGCATTTATTCAGTGAGCATCAAATAGATGTTTTCATGTTACATATTGGTTAATCAGCACTCTTTCCTCCAAACCATCTTATTTACAACACCTGTATAGCTTTGAATGATTTTTACAACCTTTGTTGAAACATTCTCGTCTGTATAGTCCGGGACGGGGATTCCGAAATCTCCGTTTTTATTCATACTAACCGCCGTATCAACAGCCTGCAAAAGGCTTTTTTCATCGATACCTGCCAATATAAAGCAAGCCTTGTCAAGTGCTTCGGGGCGTTCTGTGCTTGTTCTTATGCACACAGCCGGGAACGGGCTTCCCACGCTTGTAAAGAATGAGCTTTCCTCCGGCAGAGTACCGCTGTCCGAAACAACACAAAATGCGTTCATTTGCAGGCAGTTATAATCATGAAATCCCAACGGTTCATGTTTTATTACCCTTTTATCAAGTTTATATCCGCTTTCTTCAAGGCGTTTTCTTGAGCGTGGATGGCAGGAATACAATACCGGCATATTGTATTTTTCTGCCATTTTATTTATTGCATTGAATAAGGACAAAAAGTTCTTTTCTGTATCAATATTTTCCTCTCTGTGTGCCGACAACAGGATATATTTTCCTTTTTCAAGCCCAAGCCTTTTGTGAATATTGCTTGACTTTATATTTTCAAGATTGTTATGCAGTACCTCCGCCATTGGTGAACCTGTTACATATGTACGCTCCTTTGGCAAACCGCAATCTGCAAGATATCGTCTTGCGTGTTCTGAATATGCCATATTCACATCGGAAATTATATCAACAATTCTTCTGTTTGTTTCCTCCGGCAGACATTCGTCCTTGCACCTGTTCCCTGCCTCCATATGAAATATTGGTATGTGCAGTCTTTTTGCTCCTATTACAGAAAGACAGCTGTTTGTATCACCTAACACCAAAACTGCGTCAGGCTTAATTTCCGTCATTAAATCATATGATTTCGCTATGATATTTCCCATGGTCTGACCCAAGGTATCGCCGACTGCGTTTAGATATACATCCGGCTCGGCAATCTGTAAGTCCTTAAAAAATACGCCGTTCAGATTATAGTCATAATTCTGACCTGTATGCGCAAGAACGGTATCAAAATAGTCCCTGCATCTGTTTATTACAGCAGCAAGACGAATGATTTCGGGTCTTGTGCCTACAATAATCAATAATTTTAATTTTCCGTTATTTTTAAACATCATTCCACCACCTCAAAAAATGTATCCGGTCTGTCGGGATTAAACTGTTCATTTGCCCACATAACCGTCACAAGATTTTCTTTATCCGAAAGATTTATTATATTATGTGTGTAACCCGGAAGCATATGCACTGCTTCAATTTTATCTCCGCTTACTTCAAAATTCAAAACTTCATCTGTTCCGATTTTTCTCTGCTGAATAAGACCATGACCTGAAACAACAATGAAAAATTCCCATTTTGTATTGTGCCAATGCTGTCCCTTTGTAATGCCCGGTTTTGAAATGTTGACAGAAAACTGACCGCATTTTTCGGTTTTAAGCAATTCGGTAAAACTTCCTCTGTCATCAATATTCATTTTTAAAGGAAAGCTTACTTTATCTTTAGGTAAATATGAAAGATATGTTGAATACAATTTCTTTTCAAAGCTGTCCTTTGGTATTTCCGGCATAAGAAGCGTTTGAGTTTGGTTTTTAAAGCTTTCCAAAAGCTCTGCAATCCTTCCGAGCTTAACATGATGTGTAACAGATGCTGCGCAGAATTTTCCGTTTTCACATAACAAGGTATTAATTCCGTCAAATTCGCAGTGATGCTCTTTATTTTCAAGTGCCATAAGCATCTCGTCAATCAAGTCATCAATATACAAAAGTTCAAGCTCAACCGACGGATCGTTAATAGTTATCGGCAAATCATTTGCAATGTTACTGCAAAATGTAGCAACAGCAGAATTATAGTTCGGTCTGCACCATTTTCCGAAAAGGTTTGGAAAACGATAAACAAGCACTTTTGCACCTGTTTCTTTTGCATAATCAAAAAATAAATCCTCCCCGGCTTTCTTACTTCTTCCGTACTCACCGTTATAACGTCCTATTAAAGTCGCCTGTATAGATGACGAAAGCATAATAGGACACTTGTTATTGTATTTTTTTAGTGTTTCAAGCAATGTAGAGGCAAATCCGAAATTTCCTTTCATAAATTCATCTGTATTTTGCGGACGATTAACTCCTGCCAGATTAAATACAAAATCAGTTTTCCGGCAGTATTCGTCCAGTTCTTCCGGAATTGAGTCAATATCATATTGATATATTTCATTAATTATAAGATCAGGATGGGTTCTGTCTTTTCCGTCACGAATATTTTTGAGTGCTTCCGAAAGATTTTTCCCGACAAAGCCTCTTGCTCCCGTAATTAGTATTTTCATAGTCCAATTTCCTTTTTAAAATCAAGAATTTTTTTGGCGTTATCCAAGTTCACATTATCATATTTAGCAGCAATCGCATTGCTCTTATCTCTATGGAATAATATTGATTTTGCAGCCCTATGCATCCAATAGAAAGGTAACAGTATGGGCAGTTTTATTAAAACCGGATACCTTTTACACATCAAATAATACGGTTCAAAAAACACCTTTAAATAATACGTTAGCTTCGCAATATGCACACTGTTAGTTTTACCGGCATCTTTTGCAAACATATATGCATCCAGCTGCTCAGATGTACCAAAAGCTCCGCTTATCAGTATATAATGTCCCATTTTTTTTACAAGCTCGCCGCCATCCTTATTTTCAAACCAATAATAGCACAACTCTCTTACATTTTTTTCAAACAAATCCAAACCGCATTCCATCAATCTTTTATTAAGGATATTCCAATTTAGTTTGTCAGAATATTCTCTCATATAAATCCAAACATCAAGCACCATTTTTATGCCCATTCCACTATATTTCATATGCTTTGCCATATGTGCTATCATATATAAATAATAGTCCTCGTCGCTCATTTTGTAATTATATTTATATCCTTCGGTAAGTATAAGTCTGTCAGTAATTTTCTGGCATTCTTTCTGCCAGGGTGTTTTATTTGAAACAAGAATTCGGTGTAATTCAACATGAATTTTCTTGTCTATAAAATACACATCATCAGCTTCATTAATATTAAACCTTTCAATGCAAAAACCCATTTCTACCATAACGTCATGAGCTTTCATCCTGTCTGATTCAGGCACAAAAATATCCAAATCCCCGGATTGACGAAAATCGCTTCTTGGATACAAATTTTTTATAACTGCCCCCTTCATTACACAGTAAGAAATACCATTACTTTCAAACGCACCGGTAATGCGCTGCAAATAATTCATCTGTATGGAATCGTTTATAATTCCATATCTGTATATTTTCTGGATTTTATTATCCAATTCTCTGTCGGAAATTCCGATTTTTGACAGAGGCTCATATATAATATTTGCAACTGAATGTTTAATTGCAAGATTTACTAATGTGTGCATATCAACGTTTGCCGGCAACGGTTCGGCACACTCATATAATATACCACTCTTTATCAATTTTATCAAGTATTTTTCATATAAATCCGTGTTCATTATTAATCCTTTTTCAATTCTTCCCGAATATACTCGAGTTTTAGCATTTTTTCTTTAACTTGTTTAACCGAAAGAAGTTCTGTATTGTTTGAATTAAATTCAGTAAGCTTGTTTCGATTTGCATCGCCTTCTCTAAAGTATTTATCATAGTTTAAATCGCGCTTATCTGCCGGCACTCTGTAAAAGTTTCCCATATCAACAGCATTTGCACACTCTTCATTGGTAAGCAGTGTTTCATACATTTTTTCACCATGACGTATTCCTATTATCTTTATATTGCTTTTATTTCCGCCAAAAAGCTCACATACTGCTTCAGCCTGTGTTTGAATTGTGCATGCCGGAGCCTTTTGAACCATAATATCTCCGCTTTGGGCGTGTTCAAAAGCAAACAGCACCAATTCAACAGCTTCTTCCAACGACATAATAAATCTTGTCATATTAGGCTCCGTTAACGTAATCGGCTCGCCATTTTTAATCTGCTCAATCCACAGAGGAATTACACTGCCTCTTGAGCACATAACGTTCCCGTAACGTGTACAGCAGATACTTGTCTTTTCCGGCGATACTGTTCTTGATTTTGCAACGACAACCTTTTCCATCATGGCTTTTGATGTACCCATGGCATTAACAGGATACGCTGCTTTATCGGTTGACAAACAAATAACTTTTTTCACCCCGGACTCAATTGCTGCTGTTAATACGTTTTCAGTGCCGATTACATTTGTCTTTACAGCCTCTATCGGAAAAAACTCACAGGATGGAACCTGCTTTAATGCCGCTGCATGAAATATATAATCTACACCATGCATAACATTTTTTACCGAAGCTAAATCTCTGACATCGCCAATATAAAATTTAATTTTGCCGCTTAACTGCGGATATTTTGCCTGGTACTCGTGCCGCATATCATCCTGTTTTTTCTCATCTCTGGAAAAAATGCGAATTTCTCCGATATCTGTATTAATAAATCTGTTTAAAACAGCGTTTCCAAAAGATCCGGTACCACCTGTTATCAGTAATGTTTTGTTTGTAAAAAGTCCCATAATAATTCTCTCCTCATTTTTTTAATATAAATGCTTTCATTATTTTTTTTATCCTAAAAACTATCGGAATTTTGACAAATCTCTTTGCTGCATAAAACCCTTTTTCTCTTATTATACGAATAAATTTATCTCTCTCTCTACTCGGCATAACACATGAAGTCATTGCAGTATTATATTTTATAGCTTGTTCAAAATCAACTTCATGCCAATTCAGCCTTTTTTTTATACAATCAAACAACTCGCACCCTTTCGTAGAATTAATAATAACCAATGAAGTGCCTTTATTATCATCAATTTCAGGATATACTTTTTCTATCCCCCAAAAATCAGCCAAAGTTATGTCACTATCTCTTTTTTTAGTTTTAAAAGAACAGTTATGGCAAGAAGGTCGTAAACACAAATTTCGTAAATAACTACCCATATACAAATCTTCATATGCTTTTTGTACATATTCCTTGCAATTCTTAAATACAAATTGTACAGCAAAGGTCTTCCACCCGTATTTTTTATATCTAAAAAATACTTTCTGTGTCTTTGACTTGGATTTTGTTTCACGGAATTCTATATATTTTTGCCAAACCATTGGTGATGGAACTCCATGGCAAATTATATCTTGAACATACAAATTATCATATTCTTTGTTTAAAAAACTGTACAGACCGCCGATCTGACATGGCGTACCTGTAAAGAGTACCAATCTACCTGTATCAAGATATTCCTTAGCTTTTGTATACGCTGTCCCTATCTCACTTTGAACATACTTTGATCCCATGAGTTTATTTAATTCATCTATATTATCTATACCGACATGTCTTACATGAAATTTTTCATCAAACGCTGCACCGAATACTATTCCATTACTATTAATAATATTTGTCGCGATTTCTGTAAAAACCCCCCCAGATGAGCTATTTTTACGAATCTGCTCGTTTGTTGTTTTAGCTGCATATGCACGTAACATTTCTCTATTTTTTTTTATTTCATTATGATTTACAACAGGGCATCTCTTTAAGCATATCCCGCATTTTATACATTTATCTTTATAAATTTTAGGATAAAGAAATCCTTCCTCGTCTTTCTCAAGTGATATTGCCTTGATCGGACATATTTCTTTGCATACACCGCAGCCATTACATTGGGATTTGTTTACTATATCAATCATAAGTTAACTTTTCCTCCTCGCATGTTAGATATAAACTTATATCCATATTTAATATACTGTATAATTTTTTTTAAATATAAACATAACACAACCAAAAAAATCATCAATTGAATTATCATAGAGTTAATTCCAAATGTAAGCAAGAATGCTTGACAAAACGTAAGAACTGATGGTATACAAAAAGTAATAATCGAATATTTGATTGTTACAAAACTTTTCGTGCCATAAATACGGGATATCCATGTAATAAAAAATGAAACTAAAGTTGCCAAAGCAGCGCCTTCTATTCCCATCACAGGGAGCAAAATAATATTAAGTATTACATTAATAAAAGCGCCTATAACTGTAGTCACAAATGCACCTTTTGTTTTTTTCATAGCAACATAGTTTGTTCCTAAAAAACTTGAATAACACGAATAAACCATAGAACAGAGCAAAAACGGTGTACATGTCCAACCGATATAATAATTTGATTCTGTTAATATTCTGTATAATGGTTGCAAAATAACCATTATGAAAGATGCAGCAATAATAAGCAGCATTGATAAGCCTTCGAATACCTTTGTGTAAAACTGATTCTTTTGAGCTGAATTTGATTCCTCAACTGATGATATTTGCCAAGCTTGAAAAAATATACTGCTAATTGTTGAAATTAAAGTAGGTATTTTATTTGCAACCGTATATAATCCGTTATCGGCTGCAGAAAGCATATATGTAATAGTATATCTGTCCGCTGATTGCATTATCCACCAAAATATGGAGTTAGGAATCAGAGGAATGGAATAAACCAGCATTTGATGCAAATATCTTCTGTCAATTGCACACAAAATAAACTTGTATAGACTCCCTGATATGTATACAACCCCACAGGTAATTATATTTGCCATAACTGATGAAATTAAATATCCCTTAATTCCCCAAGAAAAAACAACAAGAAATAATAAATTTAATCCTATTTGTAAAATTGTATGTATCAATCCCGATGCTGCAAACAATTTTGTTTTGCCTATTCCTCTTGAAAAGTGAGCTACAATAGTATACATTGAATTCGTTAAAGTAAGTAAATATATCCAAACAACATATTTATTAAATGTATCTATACAAGAAAAAAACGGTGCGGACAAAACAAATACAAGGTTTCCGAGTATCATAATCAACAAACCGTTTGTTAATATTTTGTCACGATTGGATATATCATCAATTGAAAAACGCAAAACAGCCTCGGTTATACATAACGTTACAATCGGGAACGCTAAGCTTACAGTTGTATTTAATAGATCAATTATCCCGTATTCTTCAGGAGATAACAATTCTGTATAAAATCTAACAAGTAAAAATGTTAATATTTTGCTTCCAAAGTTTGCAATAAAGAATACACTTGTATTTTTTGCCAACTTGCTGTATTTATTCACTTTTGTTCCTCCATTTCAATGTTTGTATCAATTAAAGAATTATGTAAATATTGTATAGAAAATGATTTCATATATTCATATTTTTCAAAAGATTTGTTATATTCAATTGGTGAAAGCGATTCTATATATTCCATAGTGGCTTTTCTTTCGTCATTACAAAAATGTTCCTCAACCTCAAATATATCAACTAACGAATATATTCTTGTTTCCATTGATTTAAAACCATTTCTATAAAAAACAAAAAATTCTTTTTCAAATATCAATGAAAATACTGATGCATGAAAACTATCTGTAAATACATATTCCGCATCTTTTATTAACGACAAAAACATTCCCGGTGATACATCATACAAAAGATAATCTCCAAAATTAATATCACAATTTCGAACACTTCCGAGCAAATGAGGTAATGTTACAATCTTTAAATTGTGTTTTTTTGAAAACTCAAATGCAAGTTTTCTTGATTTTATATCATTACCCAAAAAAAAGCAAAAAACATATTTTTCTTTCATTGAATGTTTCTCAGATATATCGATCCATTCGTCTTTTGTTAAAAGAAGTGTAGGATCAAGAGTTACAGCTACATCACAAGATGTTATATCTTTCAATAAGTTAACTGAACTCTCTTCCCTAACCGAAATAGCATTAAATGTTTCAAAAGATTCTTTGAACTTCTTTTTTACTTCATCCGGAAGAACATTTGCTGCAACACTTGCTGCATAAGATATTTTTGTTTTAAACGAAGGAACAAAATCCAGCAAATATGCGGGACAATATGCGCTCGGATGCCAAACCTGATCACTTCCTGTTATAAATGCATCGTAATCATTAACAGAATTAACTATGTTTTTTTCCGTATATACTTTGCTATGAGGAATTGAATTTAAATTGAATGTAATAATAGCTTTAGCTCTTAACTTCAAAGATCTATATACAGACAAATTTTTTAATATATTTATATTGTGATAGAAATCGCTGATTTTACATTTTATATTTTTTGTTCTGAAAAATGATATTTGCTCAGCCTGATAACCTAATTTATGTAAAACTTTACATAGAGCATATGCCTGTAAATTGCCTCCGTAATTTTTACTTTTATAATAATGTGTTATTATTCCGATCTTCACTTACATTCCTCCGTTTTATCGAAATTATCAACGGTAATACAAAAAAAATTATTGGAATAAATATAATTTGGTCTATAGTATTAATCGCTAATAATGCAACAAGCAAAAAATATATTAATCCCTCTCTCTTATTAGCCTCTTTTTTAAATAGATTTATTAATTTAAAAAAAGCTATCACAAAAAAGATTCCCACTATACCATAACTTCCCACAAAATCCAAAATCATAGAGTGACCTCCGATATCTGCATCGCCAATTATCGGATTGGAAATAAAAGCATTTATTGACCGTTCATAAAGTTGAGTTCGTTTCAATCCTTCTAAACTATTGCTGTTTTCCGCATTAATCAACTGCCCAATCCTGTTTGTTATCCAATACAAATCAATATCTGATGCCCAGTCATGAATAAACTTAAGTATTGGATTTAAAAAGCATATAATCAATATCACAGATACCACAAATAAAAATGTTGCATTTCTATTATTAGAGTTTGCATAAATTGACAGAATAAATACAACTATTAACATTAACAATGCAGTGGTATATGACGCAAATACTATCATGACTGAAGTAGTCGAAATTATTAACCATAATAGTATTCTAAGTATATTCTTTTTTTGTTTATGGCTCAATAATATCATTCCATATACAAGAAACACACTTCCATATACGAAACCATATCCACCTACACCTTTTTTATAGTACTCATATCTAATTGCATTACTGGCAGAACCGGCAAGTAATCTTGCGGCATCATTGTCTGTAATTACAACAGAAAGGGTAGATGCC
>JAXEIW010000151.1:0-34759 GCA_034101885.1 Clostridia bacterium
AAGAAAATGAAGAGGTTCCTACACTTACATGGTATTTGCCGGGTGAATCGCAAAATGATTTACAGCTTGTATTGGATACTGCAAATGAGATAATCGAGCCGGAAATCGGTGCAAAGCTTGACATTAAGATTATTGATTCAACGGCATATACGCAAAAAATGAATATGATTTTAGCAACCGGTCAGGAGTTTGACATCTGTTTTACAGGGTATATTAACCCATATGCAACAGGAGCAAAAAACGGATCATATGTTGATATAACGGACATGATTGATACTGTGGCTCCGAAATTAAGAGACGTTGTTGAAGATTATGCATTTGAATCAACAAGATATATGGGAAGAATTTATGCAGTCCCGAATATGCAGATAATGGCGGGAATACCCTCGTTGATTATGCAGAAGAAATATGCCGATAAATACGGATTTAATGAGGATTCTATAAAGACCTTTGAGGACATTGTACCATTTTTGGAGAAAATCAAACAAAATGAACCTGATGTATTCCCCATAAAATTTAGCGGCATTGGTCAGTTTACGCAATATTCGCAAAAATATTGCAACGGAGTAACATACAAGATTAGTGATGACTATTCACAAAAGATTGAGCTGGTTACGCCTCAGCTGACAGACGCATATCGTGTTGCTGCCCAAAAGGCAAGAGACTGGTCTAATAAAGGATATATCAGACTTGATATATTAAGCGTGGGTAATGAAAATTCGGACTGGCTTGCGGGAAAATATGCGGTAGGTTATTCGGCATGGAAACCGGGCGCTGATGCCGAGCTTAAGAATACTACAGGAATTGAGTGGGTAAGGGCATTTATACAAGATATGCCGGCAACGTTCTCAACAGCAAATAATGCATTGACAGCAATCAGCAGAACTTCAAAGCATCCTGAATTGGCACTGAAGCTGATTGAACTTGTTAATACCAATGAGGAATTGTTTAATATTCTTTCATTTGGCATAGAGGGTAAACACTATACAACAAACAGTGACGGAAAAATAAAGCTATTGGGCGATTCTTCGGGATATTTTATTAATTCTGCATGGAAGTTTGGAAATCAGTTCCTTGCAAAGGTACAGGAGGGACAAGACGATGATGTGTGGGAACAGACAAAGAAGATAAATGAATCTTTGGAAATTGCACCGCTGGTTGGCTTTGTGCTTGATACTACAAATATTTCAGTTGAAATGTCTCAGGTTTCAACAGTTGTCGATAAGTATAAGGTTGCGGAAAAAGGTGGGGAGGATCCCGATAAATACTGGGATAAGATGATTGCGGAATTTAAGGCGGCAGGCTGTGAAACTATCCTCAAGGAAGCTCAGCGGCAGGTTGATGAATTTTTAGCTCAAAAGAATAAATAAGGTCATAAATAAATTAAAAATGAAAGGATATGATTTTATGAAAAAAGTAATTGTTGGATTATTAGTTTTATCCATGATGTCACCTATTGTCTGTAATGCTGCAAGTGTTGATTGGGCGGAGGTTAATACAACGGCTGAGTATAATCTTACAATAAGTGGTCAATCGAACGGGAAGGTAACTGTACTTGTTTTGAACAACGGTTATTCAATTGACAATATTGACAATCTGGACGATATAAATACGGGAGTATTTCATATCGGAGTGACAGAAGCAAATAGTGATGGAAGCTTTTCCTATAAGCTGAATTTCGATTCGCAGGATGAGAAAAAAAGACTATGTGTGCTTGACGAGAACGGCCGGCTTATTTTTGAAGATACAATTACATCCGGAACAGATGGAATCTGGATTGACGGACAGCCGATTGAGGACGGAAAGAATTTTTATGTCGGAGTGCTGAAGCTGATAGAATCGGAAGGGTATGAGGTGAATTGTATAAGTGAGGTATTAACTCAAAAGGATATGCTTACAAATACCGACTACCTTCTTGAAAATGAATTGCCTTTAAAGGTTGCTTATGTGGGCGGATCAATAACCTCCGGATTTGCTGATGGCGATAATTGTTTCCGTGTTCAGGTGCAAAACTGGTTCAAAGACAACTATCCCAACAGTGAGATTAGTGAAATAAATGCTCATATCGGAGGAATGGGCAGTTCAGGGCATTATCAGAGACTGGACTACACAACTCTTTCAAAAAATCCTGATTTGGTATTTATTGAAACAGCGGTAAATGATTATTCAGATAACTTAACTGAAAATAATTTGCGTGAGTGTACATATAACATAGAAAGCATTATAAGAAGAGTATATAAAAATAATCCTCAGGCTGAAATTATTATTGTTGATACAACTACCAAGGAAATATATGAAGCCAATGAAAAAATCGGAAAGGTTCAGCCTATAAGACAAATACATATGGCTTTGGCAGAGCATTATAACATTCCGTATATTTATGTTGGAGAACCTTTGTATGAAGCAATTAATAACGGGGATTTAATTGAATGCTTGCCGGAAGGCGAAAACCCGACAAATCGTTCAGACTGTGCTTTTACTTACGATGGAGTTCATCCGTTAAAGGGTGGATTTGATGTCTACTCAAAATGCATTACAGACAGACTTGCACAGATGTTTGAGCTTACAAAAGCCGATGCACCGATAAATTATGTGATGCCGGATATGTATGATGAAAACTCATATACTAAGGCTACAGAAATAAAAATTTCAGATACTCAATATGACAATACATGGTCGGTATATACCGGTTATCCTGATACTTCAAATGACGGTTCTATGATAGGAGACGGTCGGTTTACGTGGCGTGATGCAGGAGATTCAATGGTGTGCGACGAAGCAGGCGGAACGCTGAAGTTTAGATTTAAGGGTTCATATCTGGCAGTAGATTGGATGATCGGACAATACAGCGGAGATATTGAAGTTACAATTGATAACAATGCACCAATCAAGGTATCATCATATGCAAGCTGGGTTACATCAAAGGATTATGCAAGAATTACCAAAATAGCTGATAATTTAACAGATGGTGTGCATACTGCTGTTGTTAAGGCTTTAGGAACTAAAAATGAAAATAGTGAATCGGCGAGAGTGGTTATATCAGCGTTTTATGTACATGATTATCTTAATGATCCGTACGAAAATGAGATAGTCAGAAGCGGAAGCTTTAAGGCTGTATCTACTATAAGCAATACATCATCACAGAATCAGTCTTATACAATTTTGTATGCGGTTTACAATAAAGACGGTGTTCTTGAGGCGGTTGAGAGTGAAGAAGGAGTTTTAAGTGGAAACACAGTAAGACATCCTGTTGAGCATAAATTCACATCACCTCTTAAGGGAAAAGATCTTACATTAAAATGTATGTTCTGGACTGACAGCAGTTTAATGAAACCGTTAAATAATGTCGTAGTATATGAAAAAACTGATAAATGATATAGAAAGGATTGATTTGTAATGAAGATAAAAAAGAGTTTAAGTGTATTTTTAGTGTTAGCTATGTCAGCTGCATTTATTCCGAACACTTTTGCCGAAGCTGAAGATATTATAATTAATCAATTTGCAATAGAGGACGTAGATTCTTACGGCAACGATATTTCGGCGACAAATACGTGGAAAGATGGCATTTTGTCAAAATTTGACGGAATAGCCGGAAATAATACTGAATTTGTTAAATCGGCTGTATTGTATCAGGCAAAAAGCAGCACCGGAGGACCAATGGCTGTCGGTACGACAATAAAAACATACTCATATCCGAGCAATTGGCATGAAACTAGCTTTTCGGAGGAATTCGGCGCAGTTGCCGTTACCGATGGTATGCTTATTAATGAATCAAAAACCGAAAATCCAATCAATGGTTCATATTACAGTGTCGATATAACCGAATACTATAAGGGAAATTGTTTTGATGATTTTTCTGTATATGTAAATATGAGAAGTTGGTGCGGAACAAAAGAAACATGGAACAAGTATTCTTTGCAGACAAAGCTTGAAGTAACCTATAATACGCAAGACTTATTGGATGCAGTTAATGCCGCAGACAAGGAACAAATGACCGATTTGCTCCTGAGCTACGGGAAAGCTCTGGGAGTTAATAACTATGTACATATAAGCGATACAACAAGAAATTTTGTAAATGAATCACTTGTTGGAAAGAACTTTACAAGTGCGTCTCAGCTTGCGGAAACTGCAAATAACATCATTGATGAGAACATTATAAAAGTAGAATATCGTGATTTAACTGACGAGATGACAGATTTTGCGTGTTTGAGTGCATCTGACTTGTTGGTAAGCATTCCATTCAAAATAAACGTGCCGAATAACGGATATAATTTAAAAAATGTTGCAAGTGTTGATTTACAATTATATATTACAAACATATACAATATAGAAAATGGAATACTGTATGCAACAAATCTGGATAGATATGTGGGAAGCGGTACATATGACGGCGGCAAAAAGAAGTATTATTCGATAAATATAACCGATTATGCAAAGTCAACCGGGGAAGATTTTATACTGGCGCCTACGTCGGATACCTTTATTACATGTGACACTTCTGCAAATGAAAATAAGGAATATTTGACAGTAAGCTATGATAAAAACGGTTTGCTTGAAGAACTGAATGATACAAAGACTGCCGAAGAGCTTCAAACATATTTTGAGGGCTACGGTTATGCTCTTGGATTTGATAAAGAGTATATAGCACAGTACGCACAGATAGTTGCACAAGGCTTATATAATAATACTTATGAATCGCTTGATGAATTTAAAACAGACGCCTCCGATGCTGCTGCACTTGCGGCTTCGGCAGTTATCTCAGAGCTTAATGCGGCATCAAGCATTTCGGAATACAGAACTATTCTTGAAGAAAAATATGAAATGCTCGGACTTGATCTGAAAATATATCAGCAGCTTAGTGATTCGGATAAAAATAAGTATCTGTCTCAGATAAAAAAGAATTATGCAACGGCAGATGAGTTTAAGACTGCATTCAATACTATGTTTTCCACGGCTCTTGTTCTTAATACAAGCGTAAGCAACATAGACGAAATGAAAAATTTCATTGAAGCAAATGCCGAGGAAATCGGACTTGATTTAACTCATTATAACAGAATTACTTATAAGGAGAACTTCCTTACAAAGCTTGTGGATGCAATACCATATTCAGATATTGAAGCCTTTGCGGATAATTATAATACCGTTCTTGAAAACAGAATAAAGGCCGTTAAAACAATATACACAAAGGAAGCACTTGGCTGGTATAGTACTGAAAACGAAAACGGTGAAACCGTATATTATACACAAGCTTCAACGGCTCCTGCAAGATATAGTGACAAGCTGTTTAAGTTTGATGCGGGAATCCTTAAGGCATATGCCCAAAGTGACAATATTACAAAAATAGCCGTAACCATGCAGCTTTCAAGCGGTGCATCCTTCAATGGAAAAGAAGCAAGACTTTATGAAAAGAGCAATGACTGGAGCGAGGCTTCTACATATGAAGAACTGCAAAATATAGGAATATTCGAGAACAGCGTAGATACTCTTGCGGGTTCGGAAGTTGTTACCGTTCCGGCAAACGGTACTTTTGATATTGATGTGACCGAATATGTAAAAAATGCAATTGCGAATAATACTCTCGGAGATTATATTTCATTTAAAACCGACAACATTGCGTCATATTATATCTTAAGAGACAATCCTAATACAGCACGTATTGTTATATATGCAGACGTTGATTCGGCGGTTGAGGAAATAGATAATGCAAGTTCGGCAGATATTACAGAAGCGCTTATAAGCAATGCCAAGCTTATAGATACAGAGTTATACGGATATAAAAATCTTGCAAACAAGACGGATATTAACAATGAATTGTTATCAAGAGATTTTAATACTGCCGATGAGATAGCAACGGTTGTTAAGGAATTGCTTACAAAGCAGACGTCAAAAAAGCAAATAAATATCGTGGAGGAAGCCGGAAGCGATAATATTAATGGATTTGGTGCATTCTTGCAACCGTATACAAACTTGTCTGATACATATAGGGCAAAATTTGATCTGAGTGGAATCAATATGGAATATGTAAGTGAAATTACTGTAAGCGCCAGAAGAATGAATAATAATGATCCCGATGATTTTAAGCTTAATTCAAATGTTTATGATTACAACAGCGGGAAGATGATAAATGACTTTAAGATTCTTGCAACAAGCAAGGGGTATAATGAATGTGATATAACAGACTTTGCAAAAACACAATCAGGTGAAATATGGCTTGCATTTAATGCAGATACATTTACATATACAGGAAACATTCAAAAAAATAAGGCGCCGTATATAACAGTATACTATGATATTATGCATATTGTAAACGATGTGGTTAATGCGCCATCTAAGGATGATGCCGAGTTTATTATCATGGATAACAGGGAACAGCTTGGCGTAACCAGTGTTGAAGAAATTACAAAGCTTGCTTCGTTGCTTTGGGGAAGTTCTGTCAGCACATTTGCCGAATACACAGAACTTAGAAACGCAATGCAGACAGGCGGAATAATATGCACAACCATTACGGGACAGAAAAACGGTGCGGATGTTACCGGTATTGTTAAGGTTACCAATCTTACAAGCATGGAGGCACCGTTAACCGTGGTAGTTGCTGCATTTACCGAATCAAATGAAATGGTTGCGGCAACAGTGGCAACTTCTGCAGGAAATGTAATACAGGATTCGGAGACAAGTGAAATAACATACACTCTTAAAGATACGGCATTTACCCCCAAAACCTTGGAGGATGCGTATGAAGTAAGAGCAATTATATATAACTCACTTTCCGATTTGCTGCCATATTCGATGCAAAAATCAGCAGTAATAAACAGATAAAAGAACTAAGAGAAATATTGGCCGGAACAGTAAATACCGTTCCGGCTGATGTGAAATTTGGCGGTGTACTGTATTCTTTATTAAGTATCAAGTGTATAAAATCGGAAAGGCAGGAATTATCAGTGAATAAAAGAATAGTCAAAAAATGTACCGGAATTATTACATTAACGGCATTGCTTGTACAGTGTACGGCTATAGTCGGAGTAAAAGCAGTAAGTGATGATATTACAAAAGTCTTTTATTGTACAGAGGATGTAGATTATGACGGCAACGATATCTCGGCGACAGGAACGTGGAAAAACGGTATATTATCAAAGTTTGACGGAATAGCCGGCAATAATACTGAATTTATTAAATCGGCTGTATTGTATCAGGCAAAAAGCAGCACCGGAGGACCAATGGCTGTCGGTACGACAATAAAAACATACTCATATCCGAGCGATTGGCATGAAACAACCTTTTCGGAGGAAATCGGAAAAGCAGTCGTTACGGATGATATGCTTATTGATGAATCAATAACCGAAAATTCAATCAATAATTCATATTACAGTGTCGATATAACCGATTACTATAAGGAAAATTGTTTTGATGATTTTTCTGTATATGTAAATATGAGAAGCTGGTGCGGAACAAAAGAAACATGGGCGCATTATTTACAGACAAAGCTTGAAGTAACATATGATACAGACGGTATTTTAGAATATATCGGTAACTGTGAAAGTGATAATTTAAAGGATTTTTTATTAAGCTACAGTAAAGCACTGGATATTGAATGGTACGCATTTGCAGATGAAAATATTCAAGATGAAGTATGTAAAGCTCTTTCGGGAAAAAGCTTTGCGAGCACCCAAGAAATTAAATCGGCATGCGATACCGTATTGGATGACAAATCAATAAACAAAAATTATGATGTCACAGATACAGCTTCAGCGGCAAGTGAAAATATTACAAAGAAAACATCAATAGAAAATGCGACATATAAAATAACACTGCCCGATGTCGATATTTATTCAGACATGACAACTGACGTTTTGCTGTATTTGTATATTACCGATACATATAACTGCAACGCCTGTGATTTGACTGTGTATGATGATAAATCGATTATAGGAAGAGGAGAGTATACGGGAACAAAAAATACATATTATCCGATAGATATTACAAAATGGGTAAAAGAAAATCCCGAAAAGAAAGAAATAAGCTGTGCTACGGGTGGTATGATACTTTCTTTTAATACAAGCAAATCAAATACTCCGCCATATATCACGGTTAAATACAATAAACAGGGAATACTTGATAAAATAAACAATGCAAAGAATAAAGACGAGCTGCAGAATGTATTCGTATTATACGGACAAGCGCTTGGATTTGACAAAGATTATGTTATTCAAAATGCAAGTGCAATCGGAGAATATCTTTTCGGAGAGACTTTTGCTACAATAGAGGATTTTATAAGCAAAGCCTCAGATGTTGCTTCTCTTATTGAAGAATCAAGACTTGTCGCTCTTAATTCATGTAAAAACGCCGAGGACCTTTATGAATTTGTGGAAAAGAACCATGAAGAACTGAAGCTTGATGTTCATTATTATAATCAACTGGACGATAAGATTACATATCTTACTGAGTTAGTCGATTATTATGAGTCTATCGGTGATTTCTGCGAAGCATTTTCACAGTATTTTACAGATGCGTTGATTCTGAATACATCGGTAGATACAGCAGATGAGCTTGAATCATACTTAAAGGAAAATGCAGAGGAGCTTAATATTGATACTTCAAAAATGGATAAGCTTGAATACAAAAATGATTTTCTTGTCAGACTGCTTAACAAAAAACCGTACAGCAGTATTGAACAGCTTGTAACGCTGTACAATTCAATGCTTGACGAAAGAGTGGAGACAATTGTTTCTATTGTACCCTATGAAAGCGTAAACGTTACATCGGATACGGTTTACACGGACAACAGTCCAAAATTTGGATGCAGAATATTAAAGTTTAACGGCAAGCATTTAAATGAATACATTAACAGCGATTTTATAGAACAAATAAATTTAAAATTGACTTTTGTAAGCGCTTCATCGTTAAAGAATAAAAACGGAAGCTTATATGAGGTATCAAATGATTGGAATGAAGAAAGCTCACTTTCGGATTTATTAAGTGTCAGAGATGATACATCAAAAACCGTGGGAGTATATGAAGATGTTTCGGCGACTTCATCGGTTTCACTGGATATAACCGATTATCTAAAGAACAATCAATTAAGTGATGATTTTTCGTTGAGAACAGGAGAGGGACTAAGCGATGCATATTATGCACTGAATGTTAATTATGCTAATTCTCCCGTAATAGAAATAAAGGCGGATATACAATCAATAATAGACGCTTTTAATAATGCTGATACCGAAAATATAGAAAATCTAATCCTTACAAACGGTAAAATATTGGGAATAGATGTATATACATATAAATATCTTTATGATAAATCATATGTTAACAGTAAAGTTTTGGAAAATACATATGAAACGAAGGAAGAGTTGGTAAGTGCGTTAAATAAGGCAATTAAGTCTCAGGTAATAACAAAAACCATAAACGCTTCGGATGACAGCGGAGGAATTTCCAATGGTTTTTATTATGTTTCTTTCGGCTGGACAAATACTTTTCCTAAGTATAAGTTTGATATTTCGGAAATTGACAAAAAGTATTTGAGCTCGGTAAAGGGCGGTTTTAGAAGAACTAACATGGACAGTACAAATGCGGAATTTACATATTCTCTTATAAGCTGTCTGGGGGAAGACAGTAACGGAAGCTATTCCAAAAGAGTATATTTCGGTGAGGACGTGTATGCTTCAAAAACTGATTATGCATATGCGGATATTACGGAGTTTTATAATAATACAAAGGACAGCTTTATATGGATTGGTGTGGATTCATATAAATGGTCTTATGCGGGCAGTCTGGCAAAAAAATCAAGCGGAAAATTAATGGCTGTTTATGATTTATCAATGATTTACAATGATATGCAAAATGGAGGAAATACAGATACACTGTTAAATGAGTATGCTGCAGGGTTTGGAATATATGATATATCAAACACACCGGATATTGCTTCATGGATCAGCTCACATAAAGATGCTTCCTATTATGAATTTATAAAATACATTGATGACACATATCCCTTGATGACTTGTTCAGTCGAAAACGGAAAAGAAGATGTTGATGTGAATGAAGGTCTATCATTATCATTTATAAAAAATCTTGACGTATCGACAGTAAACAATGAAAATATTATTGTATATGAAAACGGAGAAAAAGCAGATAATTATTCGGTTCTTATTTCAGAAGATGGAAAGACTGTAACTATAGTGTTTGATAAGGGAATGAGGTATAATACCGAATATAAAGTTGAGTGCTCTCAAAATCTTAAATTTTCCGGTGATTCGGGTTCATATGATTACTCGGTATTTAACTTTAAAACAAAGCAAATGGATATTGAGTTTAACGGACTTGAATTGTATGATGGCAAAAATAAAATAAATGATGTCAGCGAATGCAGATCGGGAACACTCAGCATAAAAGGAAAAATTAAAAACAACAGCATAGAACAGCAGCAACCGGTGGTAGCTTCGATTATTTTGATTGAATACAGTAACAGCACAAACGGTATTATAGAGCGTGCCGAAAATAAAAAAGTATTTTCAGGCAGTTTGAATTTGGGTGACGTTATTTCGCTGAATACTGTTTTTGAAAAGGTTGATTCGTCAAAGAATTATAAGCTTGTTTGTTATATTTGGAACGATTTTAAAGAAATGAAAACATTATTTGAGGAAAGATGATATGAAAAAAAACAGATTTGCTGTTATTTCGGTAGTTTTACTGATGACAGCTGTGGTCAATGCGTCTGCATCATTAATTGATTCTGTAGAGATTGAGGGAAACAGAATAACTGTTTCGGGAAGTCTTCATAAGGAAGATGATGATAAGGTAGTCGGAGTTAATTTGCTTTGGAAGAATATGAGTCTGAATATGATTTCGGAGAGTATGAACCCGGCAATGTTGTTTGCAAATATGGGAACTGCTCCCGTAAATTCGTCGGGAGAATACACATATACTTTTGAAAGCTCGCAGATTGATCCACAGATGAAAATTTATGTTAAGTCAAAGAATTACAGTATACAAGTAAACGCCGAAAGCTTTAATGCTGTAAAAGAAATATATGTTTCTCCAAACGGAAGTGATTATGCATCGGGAACAGCCGATGAACCTCTTTTGACAATTGACGCGGCGCGTGAAAAAGCAAGAAAAATAATTGATATGTACAGCTTAACAGATGACTTTGTTATTTATCTTTACGGCGGAGAATACTATCTTGATGATACTGTTTCTTTTACATTAAAGGATTCGGGTACAGAGTATGCGAAAATTATTTACAGGGCAGTCAATAATGAGATACCTATAATAAAAGGGTCAAAGACAATCGATATAAATAAATTTGTGCCGGTTACCGATGCACAAGTAAGGTCAAGAATTTTACCCGGAGTATGTGACAAGATTTATATGAATGACTTGTCACAGTACGGAATAACATCCGATATGTTAACCATAAAAAATACAGGTGGAGCAAATATTGCCGAAACAGCGTCAACTGTAAGACCGACAGGCTTGTACTTAAATAAGAAGCTTCAAACTCTTGCAAGGTGGCCTAATAACGGATATATTACCGCCGATTCCGTAGACAATAACACAGGAAGCTTTGTGATTAACAATGAACGAATAGACAGATGGATTAATGCGCAAAATGCATTTGCCGAGGGTTATTTTAATAATCAGTGGTCCGGCTTATGGGATAAGATTGAAAGCATTGACACAACGGAAAAGCGTATTAAGCTGAAAAACACATCAATATTGAATACAAACAGAAGAATTTCGGTTGTGAATCTGTTGGAGGAAATTGATGTACCGGGAGAGTTTTATATAGACAGTGATAATTGTATTTTGTATTATTATCCTCCTTATGAGCTTGATGCACAGAAAGATAGGCTTGAACTATCGGTTTTAGATAAAAGCTTGTTTAGTCTTAACAAGGTGTCGAATGTCAGCTTTGAGGGAATACATTTTGAAAACAATTATGCTTCCGCAATAAGCATGAATGACTGCAATTATGTGACTGTAGATAACTGTACTGTGGGTAATGTTTCGGGAGCAGGTATAAATGCAAGAGGAAAAAATATATCCATAAAAAATTGTACGGTTTATAATACCGGAGCTATAGGGATACAGTTATCATCAGAGGTATCAAAAAATGATCGAATAAACCTTATAGGGTGCGGTAATGTGGTTGAAAACAATCATGTATATAATTCGGGTTATGCTTCGACTCCGCAGGGAACAAATGTCTTTGTTTCGGGAATAGGAGCAAGGGTAGTAAATAATCTTTTGCATAAAAGTAATTATTCGGCTATTATGGGCGGAGGAATTGACAGTGTTATCGGCTATAATGAAGCATATAATTTGCTAAGAAATACAGCCGACGGCGGAGCTGTTTATTTCGGCGGATCATGGGTAAAATATGGCTCTGTTATTGAATATAACTATTTCCACGATTTGGGAATAGAGGGCTTTAATGAAACCGCACATACATCAAATATATTTTGGGATGATACAATATCGGGACAAACCGCAAGATACAATATTCTTGTTAACAACTATATTACCAATAATAAAGTATACGGAATATTTTCCGGCGGCGGAAGAGATAACACAGCACAGTTTAATACGATAGTCGGTCAGCAAAATGAGGCAATTATGGGGCAGGACAGAACATATAATCAGAAGATAATAAATACAGATTCGCTGCTGTCAAGGGCTAACGAATTAAAAATGACAGCAGAAGAAGAAAACTCGAAAACTGTGGAAACGCATCCCGAAATAAAAAAGCTGTATGATGAGATATTTGATGAAAATGGAAATTTATATGAGGATGCAGAATTTATTCCGAAAAACAGTAATTATACAAACAATCTTTTTGCGAATAATAAAAAGATAGGCACCTCGCCACGGGTTAAGGCTGAAGAAAACAATCCGTTGCTTGAACCGAATGCTTATACCGACGATTACAGTATTTTTGTTGATCCACAAAACCAGGATTGGCGTGTAAAAAATGAAAAAAAGAATGAGCTTGGTATATCAGACGAGATATTGGACGAAAGCTTTGACTTAAACAGTATAGGAATAAACAAAGAAGAAATAGACCTAAGTGATAAATACAGAAAAATTTATCCTGAAAACAATTCTCTGATTGAGTGCGGTACTGTTGAATTTTTCTGGGAAATTCCGCTATTTGCGGACGAATACGATTATGTTGTTGCAAGAGATAAGGAGCTTTTGGATATAGTTGCATCAGGAACCACATCAAATAATTATATCAGTATAGAAAATCTTGATGAAAATACCGACTATTACTGGAATGTTACCGCAAAGCATACTTCAAGAAGATACAGTGCAATAATGCCGTCCGATGAGGAAGTGTTTAAGTTTACTGTGGTAAAACCTGATATACTTGTTACGGACAGCAAGATAAATACGGACAGCAATACGGTAAATGTGAGTGTATTATATAACGGCGGCGAGCCAAAGCAGTATAAATATATTTCGGCATTGTACGATAAAGACGGAAAGCTTGTTAAATGCAGCTTTAAACCCATTGAAGCATCTGTGACGCAGAATGTACAAACGTTTAACATGGAATTTGACTTGTCGGAAGTCGAAGAAGGGTATTATATTGTGAATTATTTGTGGGACAATTATGGCAAAATGATGCCGGCTAGTGAAAAAATCTATCCAAGATTGAATTAATTGGAGGAATGAGTATGACCTTAAAAAAAATATTATCTTTATTGATGATAATGAGCATTTTGATACCATCGCATAATTTTGTTTATGCTGCTGATTTAAATGAGATAGTAATACACGTTAAACCGGACGGAGACGACAAGGGGGACGGCACAGAGCAAAATCCTCTGGCGTCACTTGACGGTGCAAGAGCATACATACAGAAAAATAAAAAGGATGTACCTATAACCGTGTTGTTTCATGCCGGGGAGTATTTTCAAAAAGAGGCTGTGAAGTTTACCGCTGCGGATTCGGGAAGTGAAAAGAATCCAATTGTGTATAAATCGGCAGGAGACGGAAAAGTGACTTTTTTCGGCTCTAAAAAAATCGATTTGGGAAAGTTCAAACAGGTAACAGATGAGAAGATTTTAAGAAGAATACCGGAGAATGCAAGAGGAAGAATAGGTCAAATCTCTCTATCCGATGCAGGACTTACTCTGTCCGATACGGAGTTTATAACTAATTCCGGATTGCTTATTTTTCCGGGACTTTATCTGAACAATAAAATTCAGACAGTTGCAAGGTGGCCGAATGCAGAATTTGCCGAGCTTACAACAAAGGTTTCAAAGACGAGCTTTAACTATGAGGGAACAAGACCGTCAAAGTGGCTTACAGCACCTGACGCATATGTATATGGATACATTGCAAATGAATACTTCACTCAATACAGAAAGATTAAGTCAATTGATACAAATAATAAAATTATAAATCTTGTTGACGGCGAGGTGAATCCAAATAACAGATGGTGTGTTATGAATTTGCTTGAGGAGCTTGATGTGCCGGGTGAATGGTATATTGACAGAAAAAGTGCAGTTTTGTATTATTATCCGTCTCATGAGATTAATGAAAAAACAGATGTTTTGGAGTATGCCGTTACGAAAGACATTCTTATTCAGTTGACCGGTACAAAATATGTTACCTTTGACGGAATAGACATCTCAAAGGTATATGCCGGAGGAATGCGCGGAGATAGCGTGGATGGTATTATTGTAAGAAACTGTCGCGTATCCAATACGTCGGGTGTCGGAATTGATTTATACGGCAACAATATACTTGTAGAAAACTGCACGACAGATACCACGGGTTATGCAGGAATAAGAGTCGGAAGAAAATCAACAACGGAAGAAATAAACAATATTATTCTGACAAACAATATTGTCAGGAACAATCATTGTTATAACGGCGGTGCATTACAGGGAGGAATGTGCGTTGGTATTGCAATAGGCGGTAATGGATTTGGAACAATTGTGGAAAACAACCTTGTACATTCAACAATAAATTCGGGAATCAGCGGAAACACCATTCTATCTGAGATAAAAAATAATGAATTATGTAACCTTATGACAGAAACGGGAGATGCCGGAGGTACATACGCAGGCAGACAATGGCAATTATACGGCTCAAAAATCCAATACAATTACATTCATCATCTCGGCTCTACGGATTTTACGCCGAGAAATCTGCAGGATGGTATTTTTTGGGATGATAGTTTATCGGGACAGACGGCTTCTCATAATATTATAGTACCGTACAATGATAAAAGAACTGTGGGAATAGTAAGCGGAGGCGGAAGAAACAATACCGTTGAGTATAATATTGTTGTCGGAGC
The DNA here is from genome assembly GCA_034101885.1 of Clostridia bacterium. Taxonomy (GTDB): domain Bacteria; phylum Bacillota; class Clostridia; order UBA1381; family UBA1381; genus RGIG1988. Next base: position 15,314 of record JAXEIW010000151.1, read on the forward strand.
CATGAACCCGGTTATGCTTCAGGACAGAACCAATGGTCAAAAAGCCGTAGATGTAGGAGCATATCCAAGCTTATCAACAGTACCTTATGACAGCAGCCTATATGTTAAATATTTCCCGGAAATTAAGGAAACGGTAGATGATATTGCTGTTAGCGGTGAATTTTTACCTAAAAATACAAATTCTTACGGAAACATATATGTTAACTGCGGAGTGGAAAGTATTGCACAGAGAGTAGCCGAAAACGGAAAGCATTACGATAACTATTCGGGTAAGGATGAATCTATATTTGTTGACGCCGAAAATCAGGATTTCAGAATTAAAAAGTCTGTACTTGCCGAGCTGGGTATGAGTGAAGAAAGTATAGCGAATCTTATCGATGAGGATTATGATATTGATGAAATCGGTATGCAAAGGGATATAATAGAACATGATAATTCGTTCTATCAGACATATCCGAGAAACGGTGATACAAAAATTCTGACAGAAGAGTGCGATTTAATGTGGGAAAGAGCTTTATTTGCAGATTTGTATGAATATAAGGTTGCTACAGATCCGCAAATGAATAATGTTGTAAAAAGCGGCGAAACTCACAGAAACGGAGTAACTATTACAGGACTTGAAAAGGGGAAAAACTATTATTGGAAGGTAAGAGCAAAGAGAGTATCAAGAAAGTATTATGATGAATGGGACAGTATAGGAGAACCGTATGCATTCAGAACCGTTAATTATGATATTCTCGATACGGAAGAATTAAAGTATCAGATTGCACAGGCGCAGCAATTTATAAAGGGACTTCCGGAAGAAGGAAATGAAATAGGACAGCTAAAGCTCGGAACATATGAGAAGCTTAAGTCAGAGATTGATGAAGCAACAGCTGTTTCAAAGCTTACATCGGGAAGCCAGACAAAAATTAATGAAGCGGTTAAAAAGATGAGAGATGCGATAAAAACCGCAAAATCCTCTTATAATATAGGATACGGAAAGCTATCGGATTTTTGGGAGGAAGGATTTACGGGATACAGTGAAACGGAGATATTGCCGGGAGAAGATGATTCTTACATAATACGCAGCAATGGAAAGGTAGGAGGTACAAAGGCTGTTTTAAATCCTTGTGAGGTGTATACATTTGATGCAAAATGCTCATTCGCAGACAATCAATGGATTGCAATGGGAATAAGGCAGACAAATTATAATAATGGCGGAATTAACTGGGTTCCGGCGGGTGGAAACTATTTTATCGTAATTAAGCATGATGTATTTGAGTTACAAAGAGTTAATACATTCACCGGAGGTCAATCGCTTTTTATTACATATCCGAATAACGGGATTTGGAAAAATGATGAATTTAATCATATAGAATTCGGAGCAGTGCCTTTCGGAAAAGGTGTGCTTGTGGTATTGACAGTAAACGGAGAAAAAATATTTGAGTATTTGGATGAAGGAAACCCAATGTATGAAAGCGGTTGTCTGACATTTCAACCGGTTTCGGGATCGGACTTCACAATAAAATGCAGCAGTGAGGAAAAAAGCGGAGAATATAAGGTTGATTTATCTGCCATAGCTTCAGAAATTTCTTATTATGAAATACCTTCAAACGATGTTTCTGAGTCAGGAAGCTGGACTCAAAGCAATGTGAGAGGGTATGCCAATAAAGTGCTGAAGGTTACCGATAAGGCGGGTTCGTACGTTGAGTATAATCTAAAGGGTAACAGTATTGGCAATTACAAGATTTATTATTATAATAAGCCTGTTGAAAATGCTGATAAAAATGTTACGGCTGATTTTTCAACGCTTTATATTGATTATCACAGAAATATTGATATGAGCGCGGGGGAAGAAGGCTGGATAGAGCTGGGAACTTATGAGTTCATAACGGCTGCAAATACCGCAGAGCTTAAACTGAGAATGAATGCGAGCGGTACGGGAGAATTTTATGCTCCTGCCATTAAGGTTGAAAGAGTTGACAGCAATAAAGAAAGATTATTTACCAACATTTTTGCACAGGAAGCAAAAAATGCGGTGGTTTTACAGATTAATAACAATAATGCATTTAAAGAAACCGATAAGTACAAGATTGACAGTGCACCGATTATTTTAAATGACAAAACTCTTGTTCCGGTAAGATTTATATGTGAGATGTTTGATTTTAATGTTACTTGGCAGGAAGAGGATAGACGTGTTAGTATAGAAAAACCCGATACAAAGCTTGAATTTCAAATAGGAAGTAATACATATTATTTGAACGGAAAAAGCTATACGGCTGAACAAGGGGCAACAATAATTAATAATTCCACCATGGTTCCTCTTAAGGATATAAGTGAGGCTATAGGTAAGAAGGTATTATGGAACGATAAACATAGAATTATTATAATAGCCGACAATATATCATATATGGAGAATGATGAAATATTCGATATTATAGCCGAGAAAATAATAGATTCCTGATAAACAGACCTATGAAGGGAGACGAGGAAAATAAATGAAAAAATTAGTAATTACGGTGTTAACCGCTGTCGGAATACTTTCCTTGGGAAGTGTACAGGCTGCAAATATTTCCATGAGCAACATTAATGAAGGAATTATTAGAATTGACGGAACAGCGTCAAGCGGTGAAAAAATAAACTATGTGATTGTAAATCCGAATTATACAATAGATGATGTGACATCAAATGCTGAAGCTTTACAGTATATGGGGAGTGTAAATGCCGATGAGAACGGCAGATACTGTATAAATATACAGCTGACGGAAAAGGGCGACTTCATTTCGGGATTTTATACGTTTAAATTTTCAAATGAGGATTTGGAACAAAGAGTGTATTTTTCTGATATAAACGAGAAAAATGAAGCTGCAGCACTTTTGGCGGATAAGAAAAATCTTGCTAATGTGGTGGAACAGTATAAATATGTTCTCGGAATAGATTCCGAACTGTATAATGCAGTGGATAAGTCAAAGCTTGCCGTACTTCTGGAAAAGTATCTTACAGATAATCCTATTATAATAGATAAGGATAATCCATCGGCGGAAATGCTTGACAGGCTTACAACGCAGCTTAATGAATTACTGCTTCTGGAATGTTACAACGAGGGAAAGAGTGAGCTGATATTTAATAACAGCAGTTTCAATTATATGGATATTATTGATATATCAAAAATTGATAATGACGGCGTAACATTATATAGTGTGTATAACACGCTTATTTCAGAAAACGGTAAAAAACAAATATTATCGGAGCTTGTAAATAAGGCATATACAAATGTCAGCGGATTATATGATGAGTTTGCACATTCGGTAATTTACTACGGAATTAAAAATCCGACTGTCAGCGGTTACGGACATATCAAAGATATATTGACTGATAAAAATCTGCAATATGTTTCTGCCGATAATGAACTGAAAAATTACATAGCTGCAACCAATAAAAACGGATATGATTATAAGATTATGCAAAGCATAAACAAAATAGCATACAATACCTATATTGCAGATATTAAGAGTATTATTGCCAACAGTGACAAGGGCGAAGGCGGAACCGGCGGAACCGGAAGTTCTCAAAGCAATAAAGGATTTAACAGCTCGGGTATATCTCCCGAAACAGGGCTGAATATTGCATACGGAGAAAAAATTACATCCTCCGAATTTTCCGATATTGAAGCATATGGCTGGGCGAAGGATGCTATAAACTTTTTGGCGGAAAAGGGAATAATCAGAGGAGTTCAGGACGGCATATTTGCTCCGCAAAACAACCTTACAAGAGAACAGGCTGCAAAAATAATTGTTGAGGCGTTTAATTATGAAAAGCCTATGTCTGTTTCGGGAGTCTTTGAAGATACTGAAAGAGACAGCTGGTATTTTGATTATGTGATGTCTGCATATGAAAAGGGTGTTATAAACGGAATTGATCCGGTTACTTTCGGAGTCGGAAAAGATATTACAAGGCAGGATTTTGCGGTTATGCTTTACAGAGCGGTAGGTGCAGATAATATAGCAGAAGAATGTACATATTTCGATTCAAGCGATATTGCCCAATATGCGAAAAATGCTGTGTCGTATTTCAGCAAAATTGGTATAATTAACGGATATAACGATAATACCTTTAAGCCGTATAATAATATTACAAGAGCAGAAGCAGCAAAAATGATATATTCTTTATATTCGGAGGGATTGATTAAATGATGAAAAAAATAATTTCTCTTGTTATATGCCTGTCAACAATATTGGGAGCTGTGGCATATGCGCAGGAAAATGAAGAAAATACTGTAATGAGTGAACAACTTAAAACTATAGTAGAATTAGGTATAATTTCGCAGTGTGAACCTGAGGAATATGTAACGAGAGGAGCTTTTGCTCAGGCTGTATATAATATATTAACATATAATACAGAAGATATGAATATCGTTGCATGGGACTTTTTTGGAAAGCCCATAACACAAACCAAGGAATTGACAAATGAAGACGCCGATGAAATTTATCAGGATGTAAATAAAAATCTTGATTCGTATGAAGCAATAACGGCATTGTCGCAATGCGGATTAATGGAAGGAATCACGGCAAGAAATTTTGGGCCGGATGAGAATATGGAAATTAACCGTGCGTTAAGAATGATTGAATACATGATGGGGTATAAGAGCCTTGCCGACGCATACGGTGCATATCCGATCGGAGTCGGTAAGCTTGCGGCACAGCTTAAGCTAAACAACGGAATTAAAGCTTCTTCTCATTTTACATATGAAGATTTGGCGCGGCTGATAACAAATGCGTTTGATGTTAAAATGTACGGAATAACTTCATCAGGAGTTAGTGCCTCGTTCGGAGCTTCGGATGAAACAATGCTTGAAAAATATCTTGGTCTTAAAAAGCTTGAGGGATTCGTCACTCAAAATGATATTTTTGACATAGAAAAAGGAAGCAGCGATTATATAAACAGTGTAAAAATTAACGGTATAGTTTTAAATACAAAGCAGTGTGAATATATGCAGGAATATGCCGGAAGAAATGTAAGATGTTATTATGGCGCAGAGGACAGCAAATACGAAAATCAGATAGTATATGGATATCTTTTTTCAAATGAAAAATATGAAAAAACCATATCAATTGAAGATGTTGAGGGTTTTAGCGGAGAATATGTAGAATATCTGGATGAAAACAACATAGTGAAAAGAATTAAGATTTCATCTCCCGTGCGTGTGATTGTAAACGGCGAGCTTAGAACATCCTACGATGACAGTATTTTTGATTTTGACAGCGGATATGTTTATTTTACATCACTCAATAAAAACGGGATATTTGATCTTGTTATTGTTGAAGGATATGAAAGTTGGTTTACAAGCTCGGTAGATGTGAATACAATGACTGTATTTAATAAATCTTACAGTTCTGATGATAATTTTGAAGATAAAATGCTTTGCCTTGATAAAAATGTGACCGATAAAAAAATAATAGTAAAAAAAAGCAGCGGAGAAAGTGTTGAAGCTGACAGCATTATATCTCAAAGTGTAATAAACGTTGCGCGTTCATCTGTAATGATTAAGGTAATTATATCCGACAGCAAGATAACGGGATTTACCGTAAAAAATCATATAAGAGGAGATGACGGAGAGTATATTTCAGACGGAAGCAATAAATATAAATTGTCCAAAAGCTTGAAAAATGCCGAATTAAAAGCAGATATCGGAGCAGGTTCAACTGTTGATATATATTTGGATTATTTCGGTAAGGTGGCTTGGATAGTTAAAACAAATAATACGGGATGGAAAATCTCTTATCTTTCCAAATTTTTTAACAATGAAGAAGATGACAAGACAACGGCAAAAATATTTGTTTCGGATAAGCAGTTCGAAAACTATGTGCTTGCGGATAAAGCAACTCTGTATAATGAAGATGATGAAAAAATTACTCTTGGAAAAAGTAATGCGTTGAATAATTTAAGGAAATATACAAATACGGTCATAAGATACAAACTTAATGATAAAGATGAAATTACTACAGTTGAAATTCCGTTGACCAATCCTTCCAAAACCAAAAAGACTGACCGTCTTACAAGAATTTTTGTTGCGTCCGAAAATGAGAGTGATGACAATTATTACGGTAAATATACGTTTGTAAAAGAACGCGGATATATAACGGTAGAATCGAAGGTTTTCATGACGGATAAAAATTCAACGTTTATAAGTGTTCCGATGGACAAAAGCAATTATCAAAAATATTTTTACACATCTGTAAATGATATACAGGTGTCCGAGGGAAGCAAGCAGTTTGCATTTTCTGCATATTCAACAAATCCGCAAGGAATTATGGCAGAGTATGTTACCTTGACCATTGACGCGAAAACTACAATAAGCGGTGACGGACATTTACCAATGGTGGTAACAAGCGTAACTCAGGAGCTTGATTATGAGGATAATCCTTGCACGAAAATTGTCGGATATTATAACGGAGCAGAAAAGGTAATATATGACCTGATGACAAACGATTATGCAAATAATGCAGAGGATTATTCAAAAACAGGTGAAAAATACAGCGTTGGTAAAGGGGATATAGTATTTTTCTCAACCGACAGCGAAGGATATTTGTCATATTTGAGGATTGTAGTTGACGCTGACGGTAAATATGACAATTCAAAATACGGTATAGACGATTATTTTGGATTTAATGAAAAGGGAACGCTCGCGGGAACCATAGGATACTGGAGAAATGATATAGGAAATACCAATCCGAACATAGGACTGAACGGTAAGGTTAACGCAAACAACGCATACAAATTTAATTCGGGATATCCGAGATTTTTATGGGGATATGTTTACGATGTTCAAGACGAGATAGTTATTGTAACAACACAGAATTTACATGAATCGCAGTATGATGAGAAGGACACAAGATTTGTGACGGAGGGAAGATGTCTTACAGGAAATGTTATATATGTAAAATATGATAACGGAAACGTTACCGCACAAAAGGGAAGTATTGCAAATGTAAAATCCTATAAAGATTACGGTACGAATTGTTCGAGAATACTTGTTATGTCATGGTTGTATGCAGTCAGAAACTTTATTGTGGTAGACGGGAATATGTAATTGCTTGAATAGGATGGGGTTTAACAATGAACAGCAGAATAAAAAACGGAATTTTGTATATTGATAATAAACCGACTATAGGAATAGGTACATCGTATTATGCGTCTTTTCATAACAGTAAATGGCCTGTACCTCCGGAGGGAGATCGTATCGGCATTATGAAAAGCGATATTGCTGCAATGAAAGAATATGGATTTAATATGTTCAGGACAGCAGCAATTGATTTTATACCAAAAGAAAATGAATGCAGTATAATTGATGAGAGTTTGAAAGAAGCTGAAAAAGCAGGACTCGCCGTAATGCTGAGACTTCACGGATATACAATGAATTTGTCGGGATATGACGATTATCTTATGATTGACAGCAACGGTACTAAAATGAATACAGAACATTTTGCAAATTTTATCCAAAATTCATTACATCATAAGGGAATCCTTAAAGACAATGAAGTAGGGACAAAAATGCTTGCAGAGTATTTTAAGAATTTTAAAAATGTTGTAGGGTATGTTATTTATAACGAGCCGCATTATCCCGGAGGAGGATTGTTTGATTACAGTACGCATACTGTAGAAGCATACAGACAAAAACTTGTCAATATCGGGAAGCTTACAGCAGAATCGGCAAAAGATTATTATCCTCCCCAAAAAAGACCGAGTAATGAAGAAAAAAATGAAGAATGGATAGAATGGAGAAAATTTACAATTGACAGTATGTCCGATTTTCTGAACAGTTCTGCAAAATTTGCAAAAGAAACTGCTCCTGAAATTGAAACACTAACGTGTTTAACTTCTTCGTATCTATCCACCGGTAATGTGCTTGGCGGTATAGATAATTTCAAAATAGCACAGGGAATGGATATATTTGGTATAACACACTATGTTTCACCTATAGGATCAAGCTTTTATTATGCCGCTATGATTCTTGAAAATGCCGAATGTGCGGCAAGAGTGTACAATAAGCATTATTGGGTTATTGAGGCTGATTCAAGGTGTGATGTGGACGAGAGAAAATTTAATGCGATGACCTATCAGGTAATAGGAAGCGGCGCAAAGGGAATACTTTACTATCAATGGAGAGGAGATTACCCTTGTGAAAAATCTCCCGAACCGGATATGTTCGGAGTTATTCACTATGACGGTAGAAAGAGCGATAACTATGATAACGGCAAAAGAATGACAGCTCTTGTAAACCGACTTTCTGACAAATTGGTGAAAAGCGAAAGAATACATGATAAAGTTGCTGTCTTGTATTCTATGAATGCATACATTTATTGTGACGGAACAGAGAATAAGGAAACGATACACTCAAACAGCTTTTTTGACGGAATAACAAGGCTTCATATGTGTCTTAAAAATTATGATATTACTCCCGATATAATTACGGCAGAGCATTTGGATAAATTAAATCCCAAAGTTGTAATCTGTATAGGATTTGATAATTATACAGATGAGGAAAAGAGAATTATAAGAAATTATGAAAATGCAGATAAGTGTGTTTATGTTGAGGATCATAATTTCATTAACAACAGCTACGGATTTAAAAAAATGTCTGCTCCCAAAAGAAAATTTTGGGGTGATGAAACATTGTCTGTAAGGGATATTCTTGATGAAAACAAAATAGTACCGATTGTTTCATTCAGCAGTTGTTATATAAAGGGATATGTTCTTGAAAATGACGACTCATATATTGTTTCGGTAATCAATACAAGCTCAGTGTATGATACAATAAATGATGTACAGATAAAAGTTGATAATAGCATTTGTTTTAAAGAGGCTGTGATGTATACTGTAAAGGATGTTGAAAATCTTGAGGCTAAAGCAAATACAGTTACTATTCCGATAATAAAAGACGGAGCATTTATACTGTTAAAAAAATAATCAATAGGATTTATTTTGAAGAACTAACATTAGGAGGAGAATAAAACATGAATACCTATTTTAATAAAATAAGAAATTATTATGCGGCTGAAATAAATGTTCAGAACTTTTTTTGGAACAATGTATGTGACATGGCAGAAGCCTTGGGATATGATTTAATGAAAAGAGGGACAGATAAATATTTGCCGGCTGTTCATATTACTTTTTATGAGGCAGTAAAGATGTGTAATGCATTAAACGAAATCTGCGGTCTGAAGCCTGTGTATTACAGCAAGGGAAACGCAGTAAGAAAGGGCTGTTTTGACGATGTTGAGATAAAAGGAAGAGGAATAAGACTTCCGACTGAAAAGGAATGGGAATTTGCGGCAGACGGAGGAGCAGAGACAGAATACTTTTGGGGTAATGATGCGGGAAACAATAAAACGAATCAATATGCATGGATGTATGATTTGTCGGAAAAGGATGCCTTTGTAATACATCGTCCCAAAGAGAAAAAGCCAAATATGTTCGGGTTATATGATATAACGGGAAACGTATATGAATGGTGCTTTGACAAGGTTGGTGAATACCGTATAATAAAAGGCGGTTCTGTGGCCCTGGACAGTGTTTTAAAGACTAAATTTACAAGCTTTGTACCTGATAGATGCGAGTCGATAGATGTTGGGTTAAGACTGTTTTCGGATTTTCAGATTGATATTCCGGATGATTTGTTTATTGAAAAGGAAACCAATGTGAGATTTGTTCCAAGAAAGTATGATTTTTTTGAACTGCTTGATCCGCAATGTGATGAAATCAAAGAAGTAATTGATTTACATAACAAAGGGCTTGATAAAGAAGCTAAAACGGCATATGTAAAGATTTTAAAGCATAAAGCGGAAAGTAAGAATTTTGATTACGGCTTTAATTTACGTTATGCAATGGAAAATCTTGATATGCTGATGAAACAATCGGGAGAAATACATTGGTACGGAGAAAATCATCATGGAGCATTTGCACAGGGTTTTTATCTTAAAGCACTGACAGAACAGTACAGAATAAGCAAGGATAAAAAATGTCTTAATCAGATAATATACTTTACATGTCAAAACGAGACTCGCAAGGAGGCTTTTGAAAATCTGGATATGAAAAAGATAAATGATAATGATGGCTTTATACCGAATTCATGGGATTTTACACAAGGCTTTAAGGGTGATGTAAAGCTCTATTGCGGCATTGGACTGACCATGTTACTTAAGTTTATAGATGAGAAAGATTTGTATGATGAGCTTTGCGATGCGGTAATAAAAATGGCAATGTATATAATTGTTGAAGATATTCCGTATATTATAAAGGATGCAAGAACTATTGTTCCAAATCAATCAATAGACAATGCATGCTGCCTGATAATGGCGGGAAATACGCTGATAGGGTTCAAAGAAGCGCCGGGAATGTTAAAACTTGGCTATGAACGCTATGAAGATGCAGTGCTGAATAAATGTGTTTTCCCGGACGGTTCTGATATGGAGCAAAGCTATAACTATAATTATGCCTTATGTTCGGTATTTCACGAATTGAAAGAGTATTTTGGATATGTTCCGAAGGAATTGGAAAAAATACAGGTAGCTGTAGTGAACAGAGCCAGATTCTTAAAGGCAATAAGCCAGCCTTTCGGAGGTCAGCCTGCATCGGGAACATCAAGCGGACTATATCCGCCCGAGACAAACGGAGATGTAGAAGCTCTGGAAAAAATCCGCGATACATATAACACAAATAAAATAGATAAATATATGGATAGAGCCGAAACAATAGACTGTACATCGATTACCATTCCGTATTCCGGTACATCGATTTTAAAGAATAATAATAAAGCAGACGGTATTTATTTGTGGCATTTCGGTGCAAGACCGGGAACAGGTCATGCAGTGGAAAATGTGAATTCAATACAGCTTTTGGCATATGGCATGCCTATGTTGGTAACCGGAGGTGCAAGCTGTTACCGTTCAAAAAGCTCTGTACCTGAGGAACAGTGGGATATGATAAAGGATTTTGACCTTTATCAGCGCAGCTCTTTTGCGGCAAATACAGCTGTGATTGACGGCATGGGTCAGGGAAGACTGCGGAATAATGAGAATACAGGTATTGGGGTATATAAGGACTGCTGTGGCTATAGATTTTATACTGATGAGAATTTTGATTTTTCCGAAACGTGCTATGACGGCGAATACTGCACGGAAAATAAGATACTCAATGCAGAGCATATGAGAGAGGTGATTTTTGCCAAGAAATATAATTTGTTTATTGTGAAAGATATAATTAAAGCAGACGGAGAGCATAAATTCGGACTTGTTTACAATATTATGCCGGATAAAGCACAGACTCGTGATTTGTCAGACTGGCATGAAAAAGAATACTATGCCTGCGGATACGGAAAAGATGAGGTTGAGCATTCAGGAAACAGAATTTTTACAACCAAAAAGGATGATCCTAATTTTGAAATTTATTCTGTTGGTCAGAACACCCGGATCGAGCTTCATTACGGAGAACGTAATCCTCTTCTCGGTTGGTTTGGCGGTTCTATAAGAAGTATCAGAAAAGAAAAGTATGATGCTCATATTACATGGACAGACAAGGATATAACCGTTCATTATTCAATAATCGGAGTGTCACCAAATGAGAACAGGATTATTCAGAACATCAGAAAGGACGGCGAAAGCATAGTTATTGATACGGTATCGGGAACAGTAATGCTTGATGGTGAAAGAATTTCAGATAAAGAAGGAAATTGTCTGTATTTTAAAGATATAAAAAAGGTGACAGGGTTTGAATGGATAAAAACAGGAGATAAGGTTGCTCCGAAATATACTTTCGAATAGTATATTGAAATCGACTTTTACCGCCGTTGTTGTCGTATATGTACTCATGTGGAGCGCCGCAAAAAGGACAAACAACGGAATCGGGAACAGACCTGTCGTTACGGCGATTAACAGGTTTTAAGGATTTGACGTAACGCTTACGATAATATTCAAGGAAGAAGGAATAATCCTGTTTGACAGGTTCAATGATAATGGGCAGTTTATCAACCTTAAGCTTTTGGTATTTAGGTGACATTAAATCATCAAAAGCAAATTGCTTAAGAGGAATAAATCTGCAAATAAATTTGCAAAGATAAGAAATAATTGATAAGAAATAATTTGAAAAAGGTATTGATTGTACCACAGTATCTTGACATTTCCACATCGTTATCGTGTGATACAACCCGAGTTTGCCACTTTCGGCAATAAAAAATACGACTTTTGACTCGCAAAAATCGCGTAGATATGCGAAAAATGCCTTCACAAACGGCTTTATATAGTATTGATAATATGTACTACAATATGTACTTATTTGATATACATATTTTACATAATTTATACAAATCATGTTTTAGACACTAAAAATAAACGTAAACTTATGCACTACAAAAAAGTATAACACAAATAAACGTGAAAAACAAGGTAAGTACTATGTTTTTTGATTACTTTTATGTTGCTAAGCGGCAAACTCGGGAAGAAAGTATTGAAAAGCACAGAAAATCTAAAACCAAATAAATTTAATGTTAAGAAACGGGCAAAAAAATATTCACAAAAGAGTCAATACAGATAAAATTATTTTTTGATTAAACCTATTGATTAGTTTTTAATTTTGTGATATACTATTTGTTGCAATTAAGAAATACTTTGAGAACGGCAATATATTTGAAGCACAGAAAATCCAAAAAGAAGCTAATAGAATTATTAAAATATTATGCGATATTGGTGTTATGCAGGCGGAAAAAGAAGTGTTAAATCAGCTTGGAATGGATTTCGGTATATGCAGACATCCATTTGGAGAACCAACCGCAGAGCAGAAGAAGCTGATTGGCAAGGAAATCATTCCGTTTATACCCAAGGAGGTTTAAATATTGGCTACAGAAAAGAAATTAATGGAGAAGTAACAAGGAGAGTATAATTGTCGTATTCCCGGCTTGGTTCGAACAAATAAGAATACATTACTGGCATATTATGAATGTAGACAGAGTTATTCTGACTGGGCAGAAATCGACATTAAGGTTATTCGCAGCACAGACGGAGGAGAAACCTGGAAAACAGTTAAAATCATACCCGGAAACGGAAATACTTTGAACAATCCGGTAATGGTTGTTTACGGTGATGAAATTTTATTTTTATATTGTAAAAATTATAAGCAGTTATTTATATTGAAAAGTTTAGATGATGGTATTAATTTCTCAGATGAAATCGAAATCAGTTCTGTGTATGAAAAAGGTGGATTTGATTATACGGTTGCAGCTATTGGTCCGGGGCATGGAATAGTACATAATGGTACAATTTTAATTCCTGCATGGTTTGCATACAATAAAGATAATCCAAAGGCTCACTATCCATCTTTTATAAGTGTTATCTATTCTAAAGATAATGGAGCAACGTGGAATATCGGAGATGTAATAGGCAAGGATGCTTTAAAGGAACCGGGTGAGTCTGCATTAGCAGTTACTAAGGATAATAAAGTTTTAATTTCAGTTCGAAATGAAGAAAAGAAAAGAGCTTTATTTTATAGTGAAAACGGTTACAGTAATTGGAGTGAAAAGCATTTAGCCGAAAGCCTGACTGATCCGTGTTGTCAAGGTAGCATTGATTATAGGGATGGAATGCTCTTTCATATAAATTGCTCCCACGAAGAAGTTAGAAAAAATTTATGTATTAAGATTAGTGATGATGGTTTTGATACATATAAAGAAATTTTTATTGATGAAGAAGGTAGGTATTCGGATATTGCTGTATCAGATGATACAATATATGTTTTGTATGAAAGTGATGTCGACAATGATGGTATGTATTTTAAAGCAATAAAAAATTATAAATTTTATATGGAGGATTAAAATTATGAAGAAAACAATATCACTGTTTCTTATCTTGGCAATGGCATTAACAACCTTCACTGCCTTTGCGGAAGAAAACTATAAAGCATCGGATTGGGCAAAGGAAGAATTAAAAAAGGCAGAGGAAATGGATCTAATTCCCGAAGCGCTTCTTACGGAGGATTTAACCGCGGACATTACAAGAGCAGAATTTGCCGCCGTTTCTGTTAAGCTTTACGAGAAAATCTCCGGAGAAACAGCAGAAGCTGCCGAAAATTCTTTTACCGACACCGATGACGAATATGTACTGAAAGCATACAATCTCGGTATCACCACAGGCACAAGCGAAACCGAATTTTCTCCCAAAAATCTTTTAAACAGGGAGCAGGCGGCTTCTATGCTCACAAGAGTATATAAAAAGGTTACATTAAAGGATTGGTCAATAGACAAAGATGCAGATTTTACATTGGAATACGAAAAGCCGGAAAAATTCAGTGACGATGAGCTTATCTCCGACTGGGCGGTCGATTCTGTATATTTTATGGCATCAAAAGGTATTATAAAAGGTATCGGAGATAACAAATTTGCCCCCAAAAATATCACGGAAGAAGAAAAAGCCTCGGGATATGCCAATGCTTCGAGAGAACAGGCAATAATCATGGCTGTACGAATGGATGAATCAGGCATTACAGTCCCGGAAGAAAAGAATAAAGAGGTTGTCGGTCCCGACCCATATGCCGCAGAACAGGACACACCTATTAAAACAAATGATGAAAATACATATACCGTTGCATTTATAGGCGGTTCACTCACAGAAGGCGGTTCAATCTGGATTTCCGCAGTAAAGTCGGTTCTTAAGGAAAAAATGCCTGAAAAAGAAATTGTAACAATAAATGCCGGAAAGGGTGGAACAGGTTCTTCCTACGGCGCCGCAAGATTTATGGAGGATGTGGGCAACTATTCGCCTGATATGGTGATTATAGAGTTTGCTGTAAATGACACCGGAAGCAATGAGGAACAGAGCAAAATATATATGGAATCTATGGTAAGACAAAGCAAAAAGCTTGCAAAAGAGCCTGTTATAATATTTCTTTATGCTCCAAGACCATGTGAAAAGGACAGTAACGAATATAACACTTGGGTACAGGGTGTTCAATGGAAAGAAGAAATAGCAAAACATTACGGTATAAAATCAATAAATGTATATGATTATATGCAGGATGATTACAATAGAATTAAAGATCAAAAAGGATATAAAAGCTTTACCGATTATCTTTCCGCCATGTATAACAAATCAGACAGCGGATTTGATGTTCACGGAGGATATGTAAAATACAGCGAGGCTATAGTAAAAGCATTTACGGAAGATTATGAGGAATGTATGTCTGCACCCCAAAATGTCGGTGTTTACTGCAGATCTCAGAAAAAAATAGTGGAGGCAACCTATAAACAGCTATTTATAGACAGTTCCGCAATGAATTATTCGGGTAAATGGAATACATATATAGCAAATAACAAATTTCAGACAAGCGATGCAAAAGCAACAATAAATGATAAGCATTATTCATATCCTTTCTTCTCACATGGAATAAAGCAGATTATAAATGATACCGCAGCATTCGGATTTATGACCAAAGCAGAAGCCTTCTGCCTGAATTACCCGGCAAGCTCGGCAGGAAGTGCGGTTAAGGTTTATATAGACGGAACGGAATCGGGAACACTAAGCTGTTATTCTCAATATCATGGTGTGAATTATACAAGTAAATGGATTTCTCTTCCTAACGACGGTAAAGAACATAAGGTTATTATGGTGGTTGACCATCCCTCAATTGACAATTATGTGTTTAGATTCGGAAGCGTTATTGAAAGATATGCAAAATAATATTCATGGGGTGTCGAAAATTCGGCACTCCTATTTTTTATAAGTTAATGACTGCCGAACAATTATGAAACTCAGCCGCATAGCGGCTTAAAAGCGTTTCATAATTGTTCGGGTGCAAGGGGGTTGTACATTTTTGCAAAAAACCTTGCACCATTAATAAATATTTTGTTCCCAAAATGTTTATTTCAGCAAACATTATCAATGAGAACTGTGTAAAAGCTTACTATGCACATCCATACAGCGTATGGGAAATTGGACGAATAATCTTTCAAATATTGATAAAACATACGCTTAATATTTGTGGACATTTTATATTGCAATTTAGATTTGATAAGTTGTAAAATATATGTGATTGACTTTTGTCGAAGAATGGTATATAATATAACTCAGCACCGGAGAATTTCCGTAATAATACATCCGGAAAAAAACTTTTGTTATTGATTTAAAATAAAGTCTGCCGAACAAATGGTCTTGCGAAACCATTTGTGTGAAATTTTCAATTTCACACCTAAACACAATATTAATATATAATCAAAAAATATTTTGAAGGGAATTGGATTCATTGAAATATAAAGATAAAAACGTACCCGAAGTTGTAATAAAGCGTTTACCGAGATATTACCGTTATTTGGGAGAATGTCTTGCACAGGGTGAAATGCGAATATCATCCGGAAAGCTAAGCGAAAGAATGAGTGTTACCGCATCGCAGATAAGACAGGATTTTAATTATTTCGGCGGGTTTGGTCAACAGGGATACGGATATAATGTTGAATATCTATATAATGAAATTGCAAATATACTTGGACTTAAAAACGGCTACAAGGCTGTGATAATCGGTGCCGGTCATCTTGGAATGGCCTTGGCAAACCATGCAAGCTTTGAAAAAAGAGGTTTTGAAATAACGGCGTTGTTTGATGTGGATGAATATAAAGTCGGAACAAGAATAAACTCAAAACCGGTTATTCATATGGAAAAAATCGAGAATTATATTAAAGAAAATAATATATCCATTGCAATACTCGCACTGCCCAAAAGTGAGGTTAAAGAGCTTGCGGAACGCTTGGCAGAGTACGGAATAAAAGGTATTTTAAATTTTTCGTCCGCAGAAATAAAAACAGCAAAACCGATTGCCGTTGAAAATGTTCATATGTCGGACAGCCTTATGACGTTGTCCTATAAAATAAAGCTTGAAGAGGACGAACATAAAGATAAGAAATGAAAAAACGAAAATGATATTTTATACAGCCGTTTTTTGAGGCAAAGTTCGGAGTTATATAATGGCTGCTGAATAAATATTTTAATAAAAACTCCAAACTTTGCTTTTAAAGCGTAAAGTCAAATCGGATAAAAGTATAATGTCTACCGAACAAATGGTTTTGCGAAACCATTTATGTGAAATTGACTGACTGCTTGTTTATAAAAATACAGTTATTACAACTCATCGGCCATAATGATATAGTTATCTTTGCGCGGCTTAACAGCGTATTCTTTATCGGCATAGCCTAAAATACAATTTCCTATACCGATATAGTTTTCACCCAGTCCCCATTTTTTCATATAGCTTTTTCCCTCATCGGTATGAAACATTTCCTTTGCTCTGTGAATCCAGCAGCTGCCGATGCCAAGAGATGCGGCGGCGTTTAAAATGTTTCCGATTACAAGGCTTCCGTCCTCCACATATGTGGAGCAGTTTGAATCGGCAAACACAACAAGCAATGTGGGTGCACCGTAGAAAGGATCTACATCTGCATTTAATATTTTTGCGTTGAGCTTTGAAAGCTGTTCTATTGTGTTTTTATCCTGTATTGCCACAATAACGGGAGATTGCCTGTTCATTCCGGTAGGTGCATATGTTCCGGCTTCAAGAATTTTTTTCAGATCCTCTTTACTTATCTGATCTTTTTTGTAGCTTTTAATACTTCTTCTGTTTTTTAATACATCAATTGTGTTCATATGTATTCCTTCTTTTAAAATTTTTAATACTGACAATGCCATGTTATATCAAAAAGAATAAAACGGCATGGTTTTTTGAATACGGTCATAAGCTGATTAATACACTCTTTATAAATTTCCAGACACGCTGCACCGAAGATATACTCATGCGTTCGTTTACGGTATGAATATCAAATATATCGGGGCCGAATGAAACGCAATCAAGATTATCTGCCTTTCCGCAGAAAATACCACATTCCAAACCGGCATGAATAGCCTCAATCACGGGCTCTTTTCCGTATTGCCTTTTATATACATCGCACATTACGCTGCGAAGATGCGATTTTTTTCTGTATTCCCAGGCAGGATAGCTTCCCGATACCGACGCTTTGCCTCCGCATTTCTCGGCAAGGTTACAAATATCTTCTCCGAGAGCTTTGCTTTGAGAATCCTCTGAACTCCTGACCGAGGAAAGAAAGTAAATATTATCCTCATTTGTTTTAACAATTCCCAAATTGGAAGAAGTCTCAACCAACCCGTCAATATCGGTGCTCATACTTTTTACACCGTCCGAAACGATACTCAAAAATTCAGCTGTACGATTACCCGAATCAGCGTCAAAAACCTTAATTGTTCTATCGGTAAATTTGTTGTAGGATATATTAAAGCCCGGATCGGTGAATTGGAATTTAATTTTTTGTTCCGACCTGAATTTTTCTATCTGTTCCGTTACGCTGTTTTCGTTGTCGCTAAATGCAATGGTTAATTCACATTCGTTTGGAATTGCATTATGTTTTTTACCACCGTTTATTTTTGATAATCTGACGCCGGGTATTTTTAAAAGCGCAGACAACAGTTCACCTGCCACTTTATTTGCGTTAGCTCTTCCCTTATCTATTTCAACTCCGCTGTGACCGCCAGCAAGTCCTTGTATTTTTATTTCAAAACCGTCGGCATTAACAATATTTGATTTGCAGTATATGTTTCCATCACAGCATAATCCTCCGGCACAGCTTACGGTGAAAACCCCCTCGTTTTCCGAGTCGATATTTAATAAAATTCTGCCTTCAATGCAGGAAAAATCAAGATTTATCGCTCCGTCCATTCCTGTTTCCTCATCTGTTGTCAAAATTACTTCAAGAGGGGGTGCCGGTATGTCTTTGCTTTCAAGCAGTGCCAAAGCATATGCCACAGCTATACCGTCATCAGCCCCGAGTGTTGTTCCGTCTGCGTAAATCATATCTCCGTCAATTAAAAGATTAAGACCGTCCTTTTCAAAATCAATCTTTGTCTGAGAGGTTTTTTCACATACCATATCAAGATGCCCCTGAATAATAACGGGAGGTTTGCCCTCATACCCTTCGTATGCCGGTTTTTTTATAATAATATTATTGAATTTATCCTGCTTATACCAAAGGCTTTGTTCCTTTGCAAATTGAACGCAGTAATCACTGACGGCTTTGGTATTGCCTGAGCTGCGTGGTATTTTTGAGACTTCATAAAAATATTTAAATACACTTTGAGGCTGCGGTAAGCTTTTTGTCATTTTAATTCTCCATTCTGCCGTATATCGGCGGCACAAATCATAACTCGGAAAAGAAGCAGGCGCAGTACCCTTTTTTACGCAGTTATACTCCTAAAACACTGTCAGAGGGTGAGATACGCAGCTTATTTAATGACTGCTGAACAATTATGAAACGCAGCCGCATAGCGGCTTACAAGCGTTTCAGAATTGTTTGGGTGCAAGGGTTTTGTGCGTTTTTGCAAAAAAACCTTGCACCATGAATAAATATTTTGCTCCCAAAATATT
>JAXEIW010000152.1:0-9144 GCA_034101885.1 Clostridia bacterium
CTTGTCCGTTCTTACTTCCGCCATCAACTGTCATTCCGTTTATGGTGACACTGTTGTCCGTCGTGATTATAGATTGCTGCGATTTGGGGAGTATGCTTAGATTTGGTGAAAGACCTGCGGTAACATTTTTAAATTGTGAAATGTCCCAAAGATTTCTCAGGTTTTCCATTTGTTCTTTATTAAACACGATTTCTCCGCCGTTTAAATTCGCAAAAGTCGGTTGGGTAATAGGAATAAGATGCTTGCTTGAATCAATCAATACCTTAAAATCATCTTCGCCCAACACTGATTTTCCACGTTTGGCGTTGTTTGTTCCCGAAGCATATGGAATAATGTCATATTTTTTATGTTTCCTTTTCCATAAGTCCTCAACATCTTTATCTGTAAGCTGTATTCCTGAAGAGCCTGATTCTTTAATTTTAACATTTCTCGATGTATTATATGTTATAGCTTCGGCAAGAGAAGATGCATCCAATACATTAATAGAGAAATCCAAAAAGGAAATCTTGTTAAAATAAAAAATAGAGGTATTCAAGTCAGTGAACTGACATCACCAATTAATGCCAGTTATAACAAGAATGCCTCTGTTAAAGATATGATACAACAAGAAACAGAAAATGTCAATAGTTTAAACGAAAATAATTCAGAAAATCCTTCGACAAAATTTTCAAATGAAAATATGAACGGTGGAAAGGCAGATAATCAGTCAAACAATAACAGCAAAGTAAAATACTCTACAAAGAATGTAGATGAGCTTATCATAATTTAGGCGAAGAAATGAAATTATTACCCCAAATGATTGAAAATCCCAAATATATTCTAAAATTGGACAATGGACGTATCAATCTATTATCGGAAACAAGTATTAATGGAAATACAAAGCTTATATCTATTGAATTGAACAGTGTTAAAAATCTTTCAAAAGAAATGAAAAAATACAATGTTGTCGCAACTGTTTTTGAACCCAAAATTAATTATTTGATTAATTTGTTCAAAAAAGAAGGTACCGAGGTATTATATGAAAACAGAGGAGCTGTCGCAAGTGACACTCCGGCTGTACAATATCCGGCGAGTATTAACGATAACTCCTCTGGTGAAGATATTTTAACACAGGACACTGATGTTGTCAAGAATAATATAGCAAATAATATTGTGTCTGATGAAGTATTAAAACAGGCTCAAAAGGATTTAGAGATATTGACAAAAGAATATGGAATGTTCACAGAGGGCGAAAAAGCGGCACGAAATATTGAAGTACCAAAAAAGACAACAAATAATGAAAATGTAAGAAGGTATGTAAGAACAGCGGCAGAGGGAACTCGTGCCGGACAGGTTGTTCAAGCAATGCGTTTGTTGAAGAAAATGGACGGTGTCGGTCAACTAATGTATATTGAGAATGTTGTAAAAAATCTTCAAAATGATTTAATAAAAACACATGGCAAAAAAACACTGCATTTTATAAGAGAACATGAATGATGAAAACGACACCGAAACTCGGCGTGTTATTATATCATATCCCCCGTTTGCCTTTGACTACAGTTTGACTACAGCTGATTGATTATTTGCTGTTATATTTGATTTTGTTTGATTAATTTAAATGTAAAGAAAAACCGCATAAATGCTTGTTTTTTTAGCATTTATGCGGTTTTGTGATTTGGTGACTCGTAAGGGAATCGAACCCTTGTCGCCGCCGTGAGAGGGCGGAGTCTTAACCGCTTGACCAACGAGCCGTGATACAAATACTATTATAACATGAATTTTACTGCTTGTCAATACATCTTTAATATTTTTTGATATTTTTGTTTAAGTTCTACTATCCGTCTGACAAATACTGTCAAGATTCGTTATAATGAATAAAAATCAAATTTAATTAAATTTACCTAAAGTAATATCGGAATTTTTATAGTAACATTAACTTTATTTAAACTTTTAATATATACTTATGGTATTTGTAAAAAAGCATAATTTATTTGATTTTATAAATAAAAAATCATTTTTACTTACAGCAAGGTATTAAAACCAATATAATTAACATTTTTTTAACAAAATATTCTTACGAAATCTATATTATTGATTTATAATATTATACAGTTAACATATTTGTAATAAATTTACGCAGCAATGCATACAATATAGTGTTGGATAAAAAAATTATGTATTATTCGAAATTTATTACATAATGACTGCTGAACAATTTTGAAACGCAGCCGTATAACGGCTCAAAAGCGTTTCGGAATTGTTTGGGTGCAAGGATTTTGTGCGTTTTTGCAAAAAACCTTGCACCATTAATAAATATTTTTCTCCCAAAATATTTATTTCAGCAGGCTTTATAAATGCGAACTGTGCAAAATCTTCGATTTTACATGAAAAATTTTGACAATAATCATAATTTTTTTAAATGCGATTGAAAATTGCATTTATTCAGTGAGCATTACATACGATGTTCTGCGGAAAGGAATGATTATTATGCAGATTCATTTAAGGGGCGCTATATTACTTATAACATTTACATTATGCAATCTTTTAATGGTAAACAGGTTCTGCGTCGGCGGATATGATGTTGTTGCAGAGGGGGAAACCATCGGCTTTGTTGAAAGTGCAAAGGACGTAAAGGATATTACGGATAAGATGGATAATGAGCTTTACGAAAGCTATGGTATTGATAAAACGCTTGCCGATAAGATAAATCTTGTAGAAAAAGTGGATTTTAAAAATAATATCTCTGACAAGGAAGAACTTGAACAGAAAATCAGTGAGCTTTCGGATTTGATTTGCACCGGATATACTTTACTGATTTCAGGAAATGAAATTATTACCTTCGGAAATTACAATGATTTGCTTATTACTCTCGCAAAGCTTCAGCAGGATTATATGATAGATAATGCACAGATGGGATTTTGTGAAAACATAGAATATAAGAAAGAGTATGTGAGCAGGAAGAAAATTTTTGATGTGGAAAACGGATACAATTATATTAAGGATAATATGCTTTTAAACGTCGTAGGGAAGGTTAGGGAGGAATATGCAAGTGCAATAAACTATGACACTGTATATCAAGAGGATAACACAATGTATAAGGGCAGCACAGTAACGGTACAGGAAGGGGAAGTGGGTGAAAGTCTTGTAACCGCCGAAATTGAATATATAAACGGCGAGGAAAAGTCAAGAAAAGTAGTAAACGAAAAAATAATAAAAAAGCCTACGGTACAGATTGAAAAAATAGGAAATTTAGATCCGCCTCCGGGATATGGGACTGGTGAGTTTATATATCCTGTTTCGGGAAAAATTACATCAAATTTCGGACAAAGATGGGGAAGATTGCACGGTGGAACGGACATTGCGGCATCAAGCGGTACGCCTATATGTGCTGCGGATAACGGGACGGTTGTATTTACGGGAGAAAGCGGTACCTATGGTTTGCTGGTAAAAGTTGATCACGGAAACGGGTTTGTAACATATTATGCGCATTGCTCACAGATAAATGTTTCGATAGGTGACTGCGTTGCAAAAGGGGAGACTATTGCACTTGTGGGAAACACAGGAAACAGCACCGGACCTCACTGCCATTTTGAAATAAGATATAATAATGTTCAACAGGATCCTATGGCATATTTAAAATAATGAAAGCCGTAAAATAAGTAGCCTTAATAAATAAAAAAGTATTTCATTGTAAAATTGTAAATATTAGAATGTGATTGAACAAAAAAGATAATTATTTGATATGTGGAGCCCCCGGCATCAATATAACGGAACTAAATCCGCTGTCTGAATATTCGCTGTTTCCTTAAACATAGATATAAGTTCGGGCAGATTAAAAAACTTTGCAAAGCGTGTTTTTATTCGATAGCCTGTGCCCTCCGGGGCAAGCTCCATTGCCGTTACAGTTTCGCCGAAGGTGGACTCCCACGCGTCAAAATGCTGCAAGCCGTTCTTTTCAAGCGTTTTATACTGTAAATATCTCTGCATTGTATAGAGTTCTGAATATTTATTGAATATTGATATTCTTACGATGTTCCGATTAAATCAATATAAGTTGCTATGCATATTAAAGCAGTCCAATGTTATTAAAATGAAGCTTTACCCCACTGTTTTGCAAGTTGTTTTGTAATTCTGCAATATCAATTTGTGAAAAATTATTCGACATGGCAGCAGCTGTACCTGCAGCCTGTCCTGTTACGGCACATGCAGGGATTACTCTTGTCAAATCCCATACTGCATCCTCCGAACTGATACAACGACCGGCAGTTATAAGATTATCCACATCATTGCCGTACAATGCACGAAACGGTATCTGATAGACCGGACCGGATTTTCTCCAATTAGAAATCATACCAATACTGTCATGAAAATTTTTAAAGCAATCTTCATGTTTTAATGTATATATACCATTGATTCTGCGTGTCATTCTGATTTGCGGTATTGTTGCCAGAGTTACGGGAATACGTTCTATACCGTTTTTTTTGTATTTTAATATATCATCAATGACGGCTTTATGCGACATATGAACCATATTGTTTATTTCCTCTGCCTCAAGACCTTCAAATCTTTGAGGAACTAAAGGCGTGACGCCCGGCATATTTTTCTTCTCATTGTCGGGAATATCGGAAAAACCAAGCATATTAAGCTTGTATCCTTCATCCCCAACAGAATAATACCATGCTGCAAGAACATTTTTTTGATTAAAAATACTGCATTTAGCTTCGGCGTATTTACATATTGTGGCATCACCTGTTGCATCAACGACGGAAGATACCGATATTGCACTTCTTCCTGAGGAATTTTCAATTATGACAGCGTTTATTTTTTTATTATTTTTTATTACACTGCATACCGATGTTCCGAAATATATTTTAACTCCTGCCGAAACAAGAAGATCCTCCAGCGCTATTGCAAAGAACTGTGCGTTAAATTGAACCTCATATCTTTTATGTTTTCGTTCTTCAATGCTGCAATCATTAAGCCATACTTCGGGATATTTACCTTCATAGCCGTATTTTATCGACAGCTTTAAAAGCTCCTCACTTATGCCAAAGCTTACCTGGTGTCCCAAGCCGTCACAAAGGGGCAGATATATTGTAACCAGTCCCGATGTGGCGAGTCCTCCGAGCATATACTGACGTTCAATGAGTATTACATTTGCTCCGCTTCGTGCGGCTGCCAGGGCGGCTGCTGCTCCGGCAATGCCTCCGCCGATTACTAAGACATCGCAACTTTTACATATTGGTGTTTTAATGTTTTCTGTGATATATTCCATCTTTTTATCATTCCTTTACTAATGTTATTTTTATTGTCAATTATTCAAGAAACATTTATTTCTTCGATTTCCGTAATTCTATAGTCATATGATTCGAGTTGCACTGCGAAAAAAATTTTAAGACAGAGCAAAATTATCAAGATATGCGGAAAATTCATCAAGAGGTTATAACGGTTGTATTAATTTAGAAAAATTATGACTATTGTCAAAATTTTTCATGTAAAATCAAAGATTTTACACAGTTCGCATTGATAAAGCCTGCTGAAATGAATATTTTGGAAGCAAAATATTTATTAATGGTGCAAGGTTTTTTGCAAAAGTGCACAAAACCCTTGCACCCAAACAATTCTGAAACACTTGTAAGCCGCTATGCGGCTGCGTTTCATAATTGTTCAGCAGTCATTATGTAAGTTTCCCGGGAACATTATCCGGGCATTTAACTGTTCTCTTTATGGCTTTTTTTGAGAATAAAGCATAAATTTTATTCCGTTTCCGATTGTTATAAAAGCTTAGTCACAATTTGAACACATTGTATCATACCGATGAAAGTATGTCAATTATTATAAAATTAAAAAGCATAAATTGTCCTCTTGTTTCGTCAAAATGTCCTTGATATAACATTTGAGTTGTGTTATAATAATAAAAAATATATAAAATTAAAATTTTAGGATGTTGGTACTATTCCGGAAAAGGGGAATATAAAATGTACAATTTATTAATTGTGGACGACGAGATTGCAACATGTAGGTTTCTTGAAAGATTTATAGGGGAAAAGATTGATGATATTAATGTTGTTGCTGCGATGAAAAACGGCGAGGAGGCGGTCGGTTTTTTGAAGAACAACAATGTTGATATAATATTATCTGATATACGTATGCCTAAAATGGACGGCATTGAGCTTGCAAAGTATGTACATGAAAACAAACCTGATATAAAGGTTATTTTAATGAGTGCATATAATGAGTTTTCTTATGCACAGGAGGCGTTTAGGTACAATGTTTTTTATTATTTGCTTAAAGCCATAGATACAGATGAATTAAAAGATGTGATTACAAGAGTAAAAAAAGTTCTGAAAGCACAGTCATTAAGCCGTAAAGACGATATATTCGAAGTTCGCGAAAGATTTATTGATGATGTAATTTCGGGAAATTTCGATATTAATAAATATCAGGGGAATTTGGGCGGCAGACTGCTTGTTGCGTCGGATATCAACGATATTAATTTCGGTATATACACTATCAAATTTGATGATTTTGAAAAATGTTTGCGTGATAAAGCAAATTATGGTTTCGATAGTTTTAAAGTATCAATTTCAAGGATAATAGAGTATACAACGGAATATACATGGGTGTTTTATATAGAGAAGAAAATGGAAGAGCTTCTGCTGATTACCGGTACCGACAGAAAAATAAATCGTATAAACGATATTTTTACGGAAAGATGCAGTAATGAGCTCAGTCAGGTACTTTGTCAGAATGTTTACATAGAATTTGTTTTGGAATGTAAGCTTGCAGAACTTGCCTGTAAATTACGTGAGCCTAAAAGGATTGAAACGATTAATGAAGAAGTTAGAAGCAATTCTTTGGGCAGAGATAAGGAAAAAATTATCAGGGAAGCACTGCTTTATATGAATCAGAACTATGATAAGGATATTTCAAGAGATGATATTGCAAAACAGGTGTTTTTGAGCGGTGCGTATTTCGGAAGAATATTTAAGAACTATTTCGGTATATCGGTTAATGAATATTTGCTTCGGATAAGAATGAATAAGGCAATTGAATTGTTAACTTCCAATGAAAAAATCGTAAACATATACAGTCAGCTGGGTTATAACAATGACAGGCATTTCAGGAGAGTTTTTTATATGTATACGGGATATTCTCCATCCGAATACAGAAAAAAGGTTTTAAGGAAGGATTTTGATTTGTATGAAAACGATTAGGAAGTTTATAAAAAAATATCGCTTCAACAGTATATTGTTTGGATATTTTATGCGATTCTTTTTTATTATATTTTTGATTTTCGGAATTATTATAATTTTTGTTTATAATACATCTAAAGAGAATGTACTCGATGATATTTGTATTGACAGTCAATATAAGTCAAAGCTTACAAAACAAATATCGGATAATGTTTTTAAAGAGATAGAGTACATATCTGCAAATATTTTTGTTTCACGGGATTTTAATCTTTATATGAAAAACGAAGAGAGTATGATTTATATTGAAGCACTTAACGGTGAAATTTCATCCATGCTCTCCTCTTATGCAGCGGTTTCAAAATATATAAATTCAATCTATGTGTATTCTGTAAAGAATGATTTTGTTTGTGCAAGTTCAGGAGGGAATAACCTAAAAAAATTTACGGACAATACCTGGTATAAACACTATGACGGCATGACGGAGGAAATAGATATTTTTCCGAGGTACATAAACAATTCCTATCCGTTTGTCATCACCTATATGAGAAAGATAAAAAATCTCGGGGCGATTATTATTAATATTGATTTGGATAAATTCAATGAAACAATCAGAAGCTTGGCGGGGAATTCTGCTAAAATTATGATTGTTACGGATGATAATGAAATATTGTACAGTACTGAGAATGATGATATGAATACTATGGTTGAAAACGGATATTTATCCGATATACTTTTGTTTAAAAACGGAAAGGGAAAAATAACAAGATATGATAAAAATACATACGCAGGCAGTAATATGGATTCTGAATATTATGATTGGAAATATATTACGATAATAAATACCAAATATATGAGCGAACGTTTTTCCGACATCAGATATTATATATTTCTTATATTTATAGCATTCCTTTTAGTAGGGTTCATTATTTCGTTTTTATATGGTATAGTATCATCGAATGTAATCTTTTCGCTTGTTGATATGATTGATAATAATGATAAAATCAATTTTGGAAATCTTAAGGAAAATGAGATTAAATATTTATCCACAAGAATTATTAATATTATGGAAAATAATGAAACACTTCGAAATAAGTTGAGTGAACAGTTTGAAAAGTGTGATATGTATAAAATGAATGCTCTCCAACAGAGTATTAATCCGCATTTTATAAATAATACTCTAAGCTGTATAAACTATGATTTGGTATATAAGCTTGGGGAAGAGGACGGATCTGTGAAAAGCATTGTTCTTCTGACAAGGCTGATAGGCTATTGTTATAAGGAAGGCTTTACCGTCAGTACACTTTCGAGAGAGGTTGAATTTTTAAAAATTTATACGGAACTTTTAAAAATGAGATACGGAGATTTTAATTTTGAAATTAATATTAAAAAAGAATTTTACAACCTCAGGCTGCCGAGACTGTTTTTACAGCCTTTTATAGAAAATTCCGTATATTACGGTATAGAAGAAAGGGGTGTGGACGGATTAATCGGACTTTCGTGTGAGAGAGAGGGAGAGGATATTGTTATAAGAATTTATGATAACGGCACAGGTATGACGGAAGAGGCAATTAAAAATATATACAAAAGTATTGAAGATGAGTATTTCAGCGGACACAGTATAGGTATACGCAATTCTTATTGCAGATTGCAACTGTTATATAATAAAAATACATCAATAAAAATCGAAAGCGACGAAAAAAGCTACACCGAAATTGTTATAAAAATATCAGATGAAAATAATGAATTGATTTGTCCGCTTTAAACCAAATTGTCCATTGTTTTTGTATGGCGGGTATTTTATAATTTATATAAATGATTATAAAATATACTGTAATGGATTAAAATTTTCAGTATTGCATTATTTTGACGATCAAATCAGCAAAATATGAAAGAGGAGAACGATATGATACTAAAATTAAGAAAAAAACAGGGCTCAAATATGAAGAAAAATATTTTTAAGGATAATTTG
>JAXEIW010000153.1:0-9933 GCA_034101885.1 Clostridia bacterium
ATACATACAGAGATGTTCTTGAAAATATTGATATTCCTATGGGTTTCTGCGATGAGGTTGGCGGAATGTATGGCGTCAGCTCAATGAAAGAGGATATGCCTTTGGGGGAATCTCTTTATTGGGTAACGGCAGAAGGAGAAACCGTTCCGGATTGTTTCATGGCCGTTGCCTGTAAAACGGAAAACGGTAAAATTATTACCGAAAGCCTAAAGGAGGTATATCCCGGTGATGAAATTTCGGAAAATATCACGGTATACATTTTTAATAAATACCATAGCAGAAGCCTCAGCGGAAGTGAAATTGACTATCTGAATCCAAAAAGCTCGGAGATTGTTTTAAGAGAGGTATATGAAAAATTTAAGGATAATTTAGGCGAATATTTCGGAAATAAAATAAGCGGTGTATTTATGGATTTGGAGGGGGATTTCGGATATAAGCTTGCATACAGTGATAAGCTTAAGGAAACATATCAGTGCCTTTTTAAAGAAAGCTTTGTTGAAATTCTGCCGCTGTTGTTTAAAGAGGACACGCAAGGCAGATGGATGAGAGCAAGATACAGATATTTTACCGCAGTGGCAGAGACGTACAATATATTTTTCAAAACAATTGCCGATTGGTGCAAGAGCAATAATCTTGAATTTACCGGTCATACATGGGAGGAAAATCTCTACGGTCAGGTTATGCAGGAGGGAGATTTTTATAAAATCGAGAAGAATTTTTCGGTGATAGGCGTCGATTCTCTAAGATTGGAATGTTATAGTCCCAGGGATTTTAAAGAGGCTCAGACAATTGCCGATAAGGAAAATAAGCAATTCATGTGTGAGGTTATGGCTTGCTCGGGCTGGGCACTCAGCCCCGAAGAAATAAAAAGAGCCGTTAACTGTATGACGGCGTGGGGAATAAATCATGTAATTATTCATGGAGTGTATACCGACAGAGATATTTCCAAAATGGGGTTTGCACCGGACAGCTTTGATATAAATCCTTATTGGGAATATTTTAATCAAATATCGGATTATGTTAAAAGAACAAGCTATATAAATTCTATCGGGAAAATGCGTGCGGATACCGTATTATTAAATCCCATTGACAGTGTAAAAGCGTTGGTCGGAGATATTGTATTTGATAAGGAGCATGAGTTCAGCGGATATATAATTGAGCAGAGAGATATGCTTAAATGCAGCCATGGGCTTGAAATCAAGGCAATAGAAGAAAGCTACGGTAAAATCATTGAAGTACTTACAGAAAAAAGAGTGCAGTTCTATATTTTTGATGAGGTATATTTTGAAGAGGACAGCTTTGAAAATATTAAAAATATTATTATACCTCACACTGTTTTAGTTTCAAAGAAGCTGCTGAAAAAGCTTGTGCTTCTGTCGGAGCAGGGAAAAAATATCTATTTCATCGGTGATATGCCCTATGCCTCTGCCGAGGAAGGTAAAAATGATCCGGAGGTTTGGGAGTTACTGAAAAAAATAAAGAATATAAAATATGAATTGGATTTAGAAAGCGAAATCAAAATACTTTCAGAGAATTTTGATTTAAAGGCAAGCCGCAGATCAGAGGGAAGAACACAATATTTCTGGTTATATAATGATACGGAGAAAAAACGTTCTTCCGTTATAGAGCTGTCGGGAGTGACGGGCAAGGTCAGTCTTTTAAATTGCGAAACGGGAGAGGAAAAAGAGATTTTTTCGAAAAATACGCAAAATGGCATAATAATATATACCGAATTTGCTCCTTATGAGGGATATTGGGTAAAGGTTTGCGAGCCTGAAAAAATACTGTTGACAGATTTTATTTGCGAAAATACCGACAAGCTGCTGTGTATGCCGGATTTTACGGGAAAGGTTCGGTTTAAAACGACGGTTAATTTGAACAGAACGGAAAAAGTAATTCTTTCGGTTGATAATATATTTCACATTGCTGAGGTGTTTATTAACGGTAAAAGTGCAGGAGCAAGGCTGTGGAAACCGTATTCATGGGATATAACGGAGCTGATTGCAGAGGGGAAGAATACTGTGGAGATTGATGTGGGTAATCTTGTATGCAGCTCTCTTAAGGATTACGGCGATAAATGGCAGACCGGAATACACAGAAGAAATCCTTTGAATGCATATAAAACGGGAATTGACGGAGAGGTAAGCTTATTGGTATACTATGAGTAAAGCTGTAACAGATAGTATCATTGAATAAATGGAGTGATTTATATGATAATTAAAGAATACAATGTGGAAAACACAAAGGAATTAAGGGATGTCATTGAACAAATACGCTGCTCTGATGAAGATTGCAGATATGTTGTGAATTTAAAAAGCGGAAGATATGTAATTGATAATACGACAGAGCTTTCGAAAAAAAATTCCAATACAATGTTTAAGGCGTTGGGAGAGGTAATATTTGACGGCGGTATAATAATTAATAATGATGATGTAAAAGAATACAAAGGAAATATAATGGTAGTTGATTTGAAGCCTTATAATATTACTCTCGGAGATTATGAGAACAGGGGCTTCAGACGTGCTTATGTTAATGCGCCCAATGAGTTGTTTGTTGATGAAGAACCTTATACCGTTGCAAGATACCCGAAAGACGGCGTTATAAAATATCAGGAGGGTGATATTATTGACGGTGGAAGTATACCAAAGGAATATGAATATGATATGCGCTGTGCAACAATCAAATGCGGAGATGAAAGAATAAAACGGTGGACAAATGCAAAAGACGCATATTTGGGCGGTTTCCCGAATGCGTCATGGGCTGACGACTGCATAAAAATCAAGGATATAGACGCAGAGAATGGAACAATAACAACAGCACAGCCGCATTTGTTCGGGTTTAAAGTTACGGGACATTCGGGTTGGTATATTGTTAATCTTCTCGAAGAACTGACAGAACCGGGGGAATATTACATAGATAAAGAGGCAGAAAAGCTGTATTTTATTCCAAAGGGAGATATAAGGCAATCGCGACTTCAGCTTTCTGTGCTTGACAAGGTAATGTTTGCGTGTGAAAATGCAAAAAATATTACCTTTGACGGAATAACTTTTGAAAATTCAAGAAATACTGCTGTTTATATTGAGGGCGGCGAGAATATACATATTAAAAATTGTGTTTTCAGAAATCTTGGTATTATGGCGGTACAGATAGGACAGGGAGCAGAGCCTCAGCCCCATGGAAAAAACACCTGCCACGGTGAAAGAGCCGAGGGAGTACCCGTACCGAAGCCTATATCACGGGAGTTGGGTTCATGGCATGAATATTTGTATGAATTTGCCGCATGGGATAATAAGGGCGGAAAAAATCATATGATTGAAGGATGCAGAATTTTCAACATGGGTGCGGGCGGTATTTTGCTGTCGGGAGGAAACAGAAAAACTCTTGAAGCAGGCAACAATACAGTATACAACTGTGAAATTCATGATGTCAATAGATTGGATAAAACCTATAAAGCGGGAGTAAATGTAATGGGAGTGGGGCAAAAGATACAACACTGCGAAATTTACGACTTGCCGGGAATGGCAATATATATGCACGGAAACGATCATCTTGTGGAATACAATAAAATACATCATGTTCTTAAAAGTGTTTCTGACAGCGGAGCAATATACATGGGAAGAGATATGAGCGAAGTCGGAAATATATTCAGATATAACTTTATATATTCCATACACAATCCTCATAAAACCGATTTGGGAGTATGCGCAATATATTTTGATGACTGGTCAATTTATAATATGGTTTATGCAAATTATTTTTATGACATTGTGTCGGACGGAAAATTCTTTTTCAGCACCGTATATCATACCTGCGGCGGGCTTACCTCAATAGGAAACAATATCTTGATTGACTGCTTCCCGGGATTTAATCCCAACACCAAGAGCAATGCAAATCTTCATATGCATGAGGATCCGCTGTCAATAACAAGGGTGCATACGACAGATGAAAATGATATGCACGGAGTTGATATTACAAGCAGAGTATACAGAGACAGATATCCGTATCTGTATAAGACCTATATAGAGGATTATAATCCCGGAACGAAATATTGGCATAACAGGGTATATGTTAATCAATACAATGATTTTGTTGATGCTCAAAATCTTAATTTTAAATTTATAGAAAATGCAGAGCATTTGCAGTCAAATATGCCTGAATATAAGATAACTGACGACGTGTTCGGACTTAATAACGAAACGGTGGAAATTAAAAATATTGATTTTGAAAATATAGGATTGGTAAAAGAAAAATAAATTTTTATAAAAAGGAGAAATTTTTATGTCAAAACTTTGGTACAAAAAATGTGCAAGGAACTGGAACGAGGCGTTGCCTATAGGAAACGGGAGAATAGGCGGCATGGTATTTGCCGATCCCGAAAATGATTTAATTTATCTCAATGAGGAAACCATGTGGAGCGGCTGCCCCGATAATGACGATACACTCTACAGTATGGAAAAACTTAATGAAATACGGGAACGAATAAAAAATAAGGAGTTTGACAAATCCGACAAAATGATTTCGGATATGATGGTGGGAAGAAGATCACAGTTGTATCTTACACCGGGAGTGTTGAAGCTGACTATTGATAATATATCGACAGATGCGGTATATTATGTCGATGATACGGAGAAGAGCAATAAAAAGCCTTTACTGGATTACAGAAGAGAGCTTGACCTGAAAACTGCTGTCATAAAATCGGAATGCAGTTACAACGATAATGCATTCGACTATCCTATTACATATGAACGTGAATATTTTACTTCTCTTGCCGATGATGTTATGGCGCTGAGGGTAAAAACAAATTATAACTGGCTTACGGCGTCGGTAATTCTTGATTTGTGGATTGAATATGATAAAATAACCTACAGCGGAGATACAATTTATGCAATCGGAAGATGCCCGACGGAGTTTAACAGTGAGTCAGAGGTAAATCAATTTGAGATGGATTCGAACAAAGAAAGCGTACCTTACTGCATTGCAGTAAAGGTAATTACAGACGGAAAGGTAAACGCTCAGGGACAAAGGCTTAAAATTGAAAGAGCGTCTTATTACACGCTTGTATATTCAATTGCAACGGGATTTAACGGCTATAACAGGCAACCTATAACAGAGGGGAAGCCGTACAAAGAAATTTGCATGAATAAGCTTGAAAATGCTTTAAAATATTCCTTTGAAGAATTGAAAGACAGGCATATTAAGGCTTATCAAAGTCAGTATGACAGAACAGAGCTTTGCATTGATGGGGAAAATTTTGAGGATATTCCTACAGACGAGAGAATTAAAAATGCCGCAAATGGTGTGATTGACAATAAACTTACGGAGCTTTTATTCGATTACGGAAAATATTTGATGATTGCAAGCTCACAGCCGGGCGGTCAGCCGGCAAATTTGCAGGGTATATGGACAAAAGAGCCTGCGTCACCGTGGCATTCGAATTATACCGTAAATATTAACACAGAAATGAATTATTGGGCTGTTGAACAGACAGGCTTGTCCGAATGTCATATGCCGCTTATCGATATGGTTAAGGATTTATCGGAAAAGGGAAATCACTACGGTTTAAAGGGCTGGTGCTGCTGTCATAACACCGATTTATGGAGATATAACCTTGAGGCAACAAAGGGCGTTTGCTGGGGGTACTGGCATATGGGCGGTATATGGCTGGCAAGGGACATATATGAGCATTATATGTACACAAGAGATGATGAATTTTTAAAGAAATATTTCGGCGTTCTTGAGAGAATTTATGATTTCCTGCAAGATTGGATGATAGAAGATGAACAAGGGTATCTTACAACCTGCCCGTCAACATCTCCCGAAAACAGCTTTATCTATAACGGAATTAAAGCGTCTGCCGCTGAGGGCAGTGCCATGGATTTATCTATTATAGCCGATTATCTTAATAATATGATTGAGCTTTCGAAGGCTCTCGGAAAGGACAGCGAAAAATATGAGTCAATGCTCGGACGTTTAAAACCATTGAAAATAGGCAGTGACGGAAGAATTTTGGAATACGGAGAGGAATTTGAAGAGTTCGAAAAGGGACACAGACATATATCTCATCTTTTCGGTGTCTATCCCGGAAATACCATTAAAAAGGGTACTCCTCTTTTTGAAGCGGCAAAAAAGACGCTTGAATACAGACTTGCCAACGGAGGCGGACACACAGGTTGGTCAAATGCGTGGATTGCAAATGTGTATGCACGTTTCGGCGACGGCGAAAAGGCAAATTCTCATATTATAAATATGTTTGCAAAGTCGATCTATCCCAATATGTTTGATGCGCATCCTCCTTTCCAGATTGACGGGAACTTCGGAATTTGCGCAGCAATTTGTGAAATGCTTGTGCAGAGTCATAACGGAAAAGCAGAGCTTTTGCCTGCAATTCCCAAAGCGTGGGAGAACGGTTATGTTAAAAATATAAGAACAAGGCAGGGTGAGAGCATAAGCTTTAAATGGAAGAACGGAAAGGTATATGATATAAGCGCAAAATAACATATAATATACACTGTAATTTATTATGGGCATCTCTAAAAACCTACCGGCACCTGTCAGATTGCACAACCAATGTCGTCCTTGGCGTTAAAAATCCTTGAAATACGCGAGTGTTCCTGCGGAGTTTTGCCTAAAATCCGACATCATTTATGCAATCTGCCAAGCACTTTTAGGTATATGGAGATGCCCAATATTTTGCTACCAAAATATTTATTTCAGCAGACTTTATCAATGCGAACTGTGTAAATTATTTAATAAAATCATTTTCATAGCAACTTGTTCTGAATTGTTAATTTTACATCCAAAATGTGGGTATACTTAAGCAATTTACTATCCATATACCCACATTTATGTTCAATATTTTATGACTTGTTTAATACAAAAATAAATTTCTTTCTTCAGAACCGCCGCAGTAGTACTCCGACGAAATAGGCTTTGGCCGTTCAAAAAAGGTATCAAAGGTTTTTACCTTTTTGTCAGCCGTACACTCACATACCGCATTTATAACCTGCAATGCATGATACCCCATTTCAAAGCTAAGCCTCGGCGGACGTTTTGTCCGTATTGCCCACGCAATATCTGCCGCACCTATTCCTCTGCTGCTTGAGCTGTAAGGATGACTTATAGGAAATTCTGTTTTTTCCGTTCCCTTTTGTATATATATTTTTCCGTTAAATTCATTAGGGTCTCCGAGATACAGTATTCCCTCGCTTCCCCTTATTTCGAATTGTTCCGAGTATGCGGTATATTCGGAAGAAAGATTAAATGAACACACCATATTATTTCTGAATTTCATACTTGCGCAAATTGTATTCGGTGTAGTTACTGTAAATATTTCGTTAAATTTTTCGTTTCTTGGATTTAAGTATTCTCTTTGTGCATTTCGAGTAAAGGCATATCCGCAAACAGATTCCACAGGTCCGCATATATTAAACAGCTCATGCAGATAATATCCTCCCATATCATATGGGATTCCGCCTCCTTCACACATAACCGAATACTTTCTGTATGCGTCTTCCTCCGTGGTTTTTATCATATGATACCCACGCGACAGATTTACAACAGCAGAAATAGGCTCTCCGATTAATCCACGATCAACTATATATCTTGCTGTTTGCTGGCTTGCTCCGAGAAATGTATCAGGTGCAACCGCAAAAATGACACCCTTTTCTTTGCGTATTCTGTTCAGCTCATCTGCCTGTTCCATAGTCAGACACATCATTTTTTCGGAATAACAATGTTTTCCGGCTTCGAGAATTTGTTTGTTTACTTCATAATGTGCAGACGCATATGTAAGATTAACAACCAATTCAATTTCATCGGAGGAGAGAATCTCCTCATTTGTCATCTGCTTTATTTCGTATTTCTCTGCTTGTTTCTTTGACTTTTCCGCAACAATATCGGAGCATCCTACTAATTCTATAATGCTGAACTTGTTTTTTAAATTATCGAGATATGTATCACTTATCATACCACAGCCTATAACCGCTGTTTTAACGGGTTTAAAATGCATTATGCATCAACCCCTATCTGTTTAAGATAATTAAAGCTTGATTTTACGCAGTCAAACGGATTACGTCCGTAACAGTCATCCTGTTCAATCGCAAAGCTTTGAACATTATTTTTTTTGCATAAATCAATTATCGGCTTCCAGTCAATATTTCCTTCCCCGACAGGTGCAAATTCTATCGGTCTGTTTTCCCAGACATCACCCATTTCACCGATTGCAAAATCTTTTGTGTGCACATAGTCATATCTGTCCTTGTATTTTTCAAGAAATTCCGTGATAACCTTTCCGCCCGACTGTATCCAGTGCGTATCGGGAATTATCTGTATTACCTCAGGGTCTGTTTCATTTAGGAATATTTCAATACCTGTCCCGTTTTCAAATCTGATAAACTCAAAAGCATGAAAATGATACATTAGTTTTATACCGTGTTTTTTTAAATTCCCTGACACTTCATTCAAATAATGTGCAAACATTTTATATCCTGCCGCAGATGAGGACAATCCACGCTGAATTGAATCTATTCTTACGTGTTTTGTACCGAAAACATCGCACGCTGCAAGAATATTACTCATTTTTTCTTCAATTTGAAGTGATTTGCAGAAAACGGAATCATTTTCTATACCGTATTCATCAAAAATCTTCTTGACATCTTTAATACAAAAACTTTCCGGGACTGTATACTGTAGCTTTTTAAATCCAATTTCGCTGAGCTTTTCAATTGTATTTTTCAGCTCATTAATACTTTTTGTGTAATCCCTCATAGTGTACATTTGTAAAGATATTTTACTCATGTTTTATCTTCCTTTCAACAATATAATTTATCTAAATTTTATCATTATTTTATAGTATATACAATGTATTTTTTTGATTTTTTATTGTATTTTTCAATCAAATATGTTATTATATATAAAATGGTAAAATGAAAGGATAAAATCATGAACATAATTACTTTTGAAGATTTAAACACTTTGGATATTAGCATATCAAATATTGTCGGTATTAAGCAAAGGTGGAAAAACAAAGCACGCTACAGCTATATGAACACAAAGCGCCCATCAAACGGTATCACCCTGATTTTATGCAAAAATGCCCGATATTCTTTCCCCGATAAATCCTTTATTGACGTACCGGCAAATTCATTAGTTTATATTCCTCAAAATATAAACTATGAAACGGAATTTACTGTCAGTAAGCCTTCTGCCGTTTCATCGCTACTGATAAATTTTACACTTCACAATTCGGAAGGGCTTTCGCTGGCTGTGGGTGAAAAAATCAGAGTAATCTGTAAAGATATCAACGGCGATTTTTATAAACAGTTTATAAGAATCATAGATTTACTTTATTCAAAAAATAATCTAAGCGTGAAAAGTGCGATGTATAAGCTTTTTATACATATAGTTTCAAACGTTGCCGGCAAAAGAGAACTGATTGATGACATTGTCTTGTATCTTGAAAATAATTTTAAATCTGACATCTCAATGTCCTCTCTTGCTGCTCATTTTGCTGTAAGTGTGGCATCCTTGCGCCGTATGTTTCACCAAAAATTCGGCATTCCTCCTGTTGAGTATATTAATATGATTAAAATTGAAAGGGCAAAGGAGCTACTTCGCATAAATGAATGTTCAATAGAGATGATTTGTGAGGAGCTTGCTTTTTATGATGTTTCATACTTTTATAAGGTATTTAAAAAATATACCGGCATAACGCCGGTAAAATACAAAAAAAGTCATACAACGCTATAGCACTATACAATTATGAATTTGATGCGGAGCGGAAAATGTTGTATAAATAATGCTCACTGAATAAATGCGATTTTCAATCGCATTTAGAAAAATTATGACTATTGTCAAAATTTTTCGTGTAAAATCAAAGATTTTACACAGTTCGCATTGATAAAGCCTGCTGAAATAAATATTTTGGGAGCAAAA
>JAXEIW010000154.1:0-4001 GCA_034101885.1 Clostridia bacterium
ATTTTCAATCGCATTTAGAAAAATTATGACTATTGTCAAAATTTTTCGTGTAAAATCAAAGATTTTACACAGTTCGCATTGATAAAGTCTGCTGAAATAAATATTTTGGTAGCAAAATATTTATTTCAGCAGTCATTAATATAAGCATCAATATCCGGAATAAAGTTAATATTCCTGCATAAAAATATTTTAAATTTGAAGGGAGAAAGCTATGAGCGTTTTAAAACCATGGACAAACATAAAAATATATGACAGCAGGGAAAAATTTGTTGTTGAGGTATGGGGACGAATCTATACATTTGATAACAGTCTTTTTCCTACATCTATTATAAGCAAGGGTGAGGAGCTGCTGTTTGAACCGATAAAATTAAATATGGAATTTAACGGAAAGGACGATGAAATATATAATTGCAGACACGATATTATCGAAAAGACAGATGAAAAAGTTGTAATATGCAGTTCGGGGCTTTGCGGAAATATAGCCGTTAATGCGGCTGTTACCATAGAATATGACGGATTTATAAATATTGCCGGAAGACTTATTCCCTGCGGTGTTTATGATCACATTGAAACGCGAAAAGAAAAAAAGAATATTGAGCCGATACTTAACAAAGCCGAATTATCTATAAAAATGAAAAAAAAGGCGTCGAAGCTTTTTCACTTTTGGCCTAACACCAACAGCAGCGTCCTTGTAAAGGGTGTTATAAACAGCGGTGCATTCTTTAACGGCAATTTACCGTTTAAACCGTGCCTGTGGATAGGCAATGAAGAATACGGAATGAATTTTTGCATGGAAAGCGATGAAAATATTCAGATTGCTGATAAAGAAAAGTGTATAACAATGAAAATGCATGAAGAATATAATGAAATAAAAATACTGCTGCTTGACAGAATACCCGACCAATGGAAAGGCAGAGAGGAAGCATGGCTTGCTCCCCTTGAGCCTATAAGCTATGAAATGATAATCGAGGCAACACCTGTTAAAAAGCCTTTGTGCAATGTTGAAAAGGAATGGCGGGCATATCATACATATAACTGCGAGGCTGATGTTGATTTGCTTTATAAGAGCGGCGTAAAATGGGTGATTTTTCATGAATCGTGGAGTCTTATTCAGAATTTCTGCTTTCCCGAAAACGATGAAAAGCTTAGAGATTATATCGACAGATGCCATAAGGTAGGCATTAAATTTATGGTATATTTCGGATATGAATATTCTTCTGCAATGATAGATTGGGAAAAGAACAAAAACAATTATCTCAATAAGGACTGCAAGGGTAATTTTACCGGAGGTTGGACAAGACAGGGAACATATCAGAAAGCGTTTGTTGTATGTTATAACGGCGGTTACAGTAAAGAGATGATAGATTCTGCCGTAAAGGCAATGGAAAAATACGGAGTGGACGGAATATATACCGACGGAACATATGTGCCTTGGGAGTGTGCAAACGAAGCTCACGGCTGCGGGTACAGGGATATTGAGGGAAATCTTCATGTTAAATACCCCATAAAGGCGGTAAGAAAACACGTTAAAAAACTTTATGAAGAGGTTCATAAAAGAGGCGGTATAATAGACACACATCAAAGCTCTTGTTGTATGATGCCTACAATGGCTTTTTGCGATACATACTTTGACGGTGAAAATATTCAGGGAGAATTCAGCAAAGGTCTTGATAAATTTCTGAATATGGAAGCGTTCAGATGCGAATATATGGGTACAAATTTTGGCATTGTACCAAACTTTATTGCATATCTTAATCCGCCGGAATACAATATAAGAAATGTTCTTTCCATTTCCCTTATTCATGATGTTATGGTAAGACCGCTGACTGAGGAAACGCTGAAAGAGGTTTCAAAGGTTTGGAAAGCATATGATTCTATGGGGATTGAAGATGCGGAAAGGAAAATGTATTGGCAGAATAATTCGAGTGTAAAATGCGCAAACGAGCATATATATATTTCAACCTTTGAAAAGAAAGACAAAATTTTGGCGGCAATTTCAAAATTCTCCGATGAAAATAAAGATGAGGAAATAATATTACCGAAAGAATTTACAAAAGCACACGAAATTTTTGACGGAACAGATTATGAAATAAAAGACGGAAAGATGATGTGCCGAATAGATAATGCAAAATCATATATGTTCGAAATAACTGTCTGAAATCATCCAAAATCGTTTTATAATTTTTATTGACTTATTTATTTATATCTGTTATAACCAGAGTTTGCCTGAAAAACATTACAAAAGCTTCTGAGTGACTTGCTCGGAAGCTTTTGTTTAAGCCGAAAACGGCGATGCTATACTGTTTTTTCGTTCGTGATAATTCGTACTACTTTTTCTCACTGCATTGATGATTTATATTGTTTGCTTTATATGTTTCAATTCTCCGATTCTGTATAATTTTTTCGGTATTTCGATTCCGAAAGAACTGAGAATTGCTGTCAAATCATCATCTTTTAAATTGTTAAATCTATAATACTTCATCTGATAATTTCTCAACCTGCCATTTATTCAATGCCTCCCGTATCCTCTCTGCCGATAGGCTTGTTAAATGATATACCTTTTTTGGAATATCTTTTTTAACATAAGGTAAAGGTTCAGGAATTAAGGGACTTCCGGCTTTAAAAGAGTCTTTTAATCTTTGTTCAAAATCAGGCTTACCGTCATCAAAGCGAGAAACAGGCCCGACATTTTTAATGACCTTTTTTCTGGTTACTCTAACCCCATTTTTTTTACTCGGACACTTTCAGAAATTCTAATATATCTGTGACCATATTTTGAGTATAAATCTAAATACATGTTATTCAACACCTCCACAGCGCTATATATTTTACCGCAAAACAAAGAAAATGGCTATAGAAACATAAAAAAATCCCGAAAAATCGAGATTTTTTTATGTTTTTATTAATTTTAAAGCGTTTCTTCAGGCAAACTCGGGTTTATACCTTTTTTTATGATGATTGATTTATCAACATAAATGGATAAAATCGTTCTATTAAATTGAATAGGTGTGTGTTATAATAATATTGTAATGCTATGAGTTTAGTAATATAATCTAAAATTATAATTCACATTGGTTATTCACATAGAGAAAGGAATGGTTGATTCCGAATGTGATCCAAAGTGGAAATATGATTGGACAACAGGAATGACTGATAATACCTTGTTTCATGACGGTATCGAATTTAACATGAGGGTTGTTGATTGCGGGAATGGTGATAAAAATTCAGAGAACTGTTTGTTTTTGAACAATAGCGCCGATGTGTACACTTTTATTGATGTTAAAGATGATAATTATATCTCGCTTGAATTACTTGCAAATACTGATAAACAATTACCGACAACAATGGATACCCGATACATTGGAATTAAGCTGAATTATGTTGACGGCACACATGAAGTAACAGAAATACTAATCAGCTATTGTATTTCAGAAGAGGGTACAAGCCCCGTTGTGAGTTTGTCAAATAAGAGAGATGGTAGCATGGCTCAAATATCGCATCTTAGCGTAGAGTTAAATTATTATAAAAAGCTTGACAGTTTTCAAATTCTGAATGAACGGTATGTATTTGACAAGGAATCAAACGGAGAATATAAGAAGGATGAAAATGGTGACTTTATAACAGCAAAACATTCAGGAGCAACTCGTAAGAATCGTTCTCATTCCTCTGCTGTGTATGCTATGACACTTGTTCAAAATGAAGAAAAAACACAAGAGGTTATAAAAGAAGAAGCTAAAAAGCTATATGGTGAAATATATAATGATATTGAGGCTCTCGGTGAGATTACTTACGAAAAGAAATCTGATTTGGATGCAATAACAGAAAAGATTAACAAAATTATCGCTTTGGAATTGCCTGTTACCAAAACAGAGGTGGCTAATCTTGATGTTTATGAAGCGGCATTGACAAGATGGGAAGAATTGAGAATTGAAAAGATTATAAATGATATTTCCGATATGATAACCGATTTGGGAGATATTGATTCTCTTACCATTGAAAAG
>JAXEIW010000155.1:0-6762 GCA_034101885.1 Clostridia bacterium
TAAAACACAGGAAATATACGACCGAGCGGGTGTGTATTTAATGAACAACGAATTTGACAAAGCCGAGAATTTATACAATCAAATTTTGTTTGAAAACAAACAGGACGCGGACGCATATTGGAATGTACTCATGTGCCGCTACGGTGTTACATATGTAAAAGATCCCGCAAGCGGACAATATATTCCCACCTGCAACAGAACTCTTTTCACACCGATTTTTAATGATGAAAACTATCAAAATGCCATTAAATATGCGGATGATAATCAAAAAGCCCTGTACGAACAAAACGCAAAAACGATAGATGATATTCAAAGGGGTATTTTGGCGGTTTCAAAAAAAGAAAAGCCTTTTGACATATTTGTATCCTATAAGGAAGCGGCGGCAAACGGCGGACGGACAAAGGACAGTATTGTCGCACAGGATTTATATGAAAAATTGACCGAACAAGGGTATAAGGTGTTTTTTTCGAGAATTACTCTTGAAGATAAAATCGGCGCGGAATATGAGCCGTACATATATGCCGCCCTTGCTTCAAGCAAGGTGATGATAACGGTTTGCTCGTCCAAGGAAAATATAGAGGCAGTTTGGGTAAAAAATGAGTGGTCAAGATTTCTTTCCTTTGCGCAAAAGGACAGCTCAAAAACAATTCTGCCCTTGTATTTCGATATGGATAAATCGGAACTGCCCGACGAATTTGCACATTTGCCGTCATATGATATGAAAAAAGACGGCTTTGAACAGGACTTGATAAGAGGTATTAAAAAACTTATACCTCTGCCTGTTATGTTGGCAGAACGCAGAAAGAAAAGAAATAAAATTATAAAAAGGGTAGGCATAGCGGCGGTTGCTTGCGCTGTTGTTGCCGTAATTTGCTCAATCCCTTGGCTTATGAAATTGCCGGAATATAACGCCGCAATGCAGCTTTATTATGATAAAAACTACCCTGAAGCAACATGGGCATTCGATGATTTGGGAAGCTATAGGGATTCAAATGAAATGAAAGATAAATGTGAGCTTAGTTGGAGAAAAAGTCTTGCTAATGTTATTATAGAAACATATGATGGTGCTAGAGGGGATGGCACATATTATATTGATAATAATGGTAGCCTTCAAAGAACAGATATGTCAATGCTAAATAGTGACTTAAAGGCGGGACAACATGGTAAAATTGTATCGCTTGCTCCCAATAATAAAGTAAATGTTATCTATGAAGACGGCTATGTTTCAAATGTATCAGATAATGTTTCAGATAAAGAAAAATGGAATGATATTATTATGATGTCAGACTATTTTGATAATGTAACTATTGCATTACGAGCAGATGGTACTATGGTTTACGATGTTATTACTGAAAATAAAGTATCCAGTGGCAATAATGTTGATTGGATGAAGCCACTTACTAAATGGAAAGATATTGTTTCCTTTTGTGCAGAAAAAACCTGTAGTAATGGATACAACTATGATTCAGCTATTATTGTTGGAGTTAAGGCAGATGGCACACTTGAAAGTGTTGTGTATAAAGGACAGGGATATTTGCGTCCATGTGATTTTTGCAAAGATAAAAACTTTGATATATCGGGATTTAATGATATAAAATACTTTAAAGCAAATTATGACGCATTCTTTGT
Organism: Clostridia bacterium; assembly: GCA_034101885.1. Lineage (GTDB taxonomy): Bacteria > Bacillota > Clostridia > UBA1381 > UBA1381 > RGIG1988. The sequence continues at coordinate 1,630 of JAXEIW010000155.1, forward strand.
AGCTATAAACAATAGTGGATATATTCTTTCACAAATGAATGGTGTATTTGATAAAAGAAAATATGAAAATGCAGTTGAAGTTTTCACAGGTGATAGTTATCATCCAAATATTTATGTTTTAAATAATGATGGTTGCATAGTTGATATGTATTCGGATATAGTATTGCTTAAAGATATTGTTCATATTAGCGATTACTATGCTATATCAAGGAATGGAAATGTATATTTTACACATTATTATGAGCAATATGAAAAAAAATCTAGCGTGAAGGTACCGGTTTATGATGAATGGTTAGAAAGGATGCGATAAAATTGTTATGTTCTGCTTGCGGTGCTAAACTCAAATATAAAGGAGGATTATATATATGTGAAAATTGCGGAAATACGCAAACATTATCCTCTTATTTTGAAAATACAGAAGTTTTTATCTGTTATAGAGAAACTGATGAACAAGGGAGAAGAACAAAAGATAGTATAATTGCACAGGAACTATATAATAAATTAAGAAGAGCCAATATTAATGTTTTTTATCAGAGAATTTCTACAGGTGATCTAACTTCTGAAGATTTTGAAGAAGCATATTACAAGGCTATAAACGAAACAAAAATTATTATTATGCTTGCGTGTAATAAGGAAAACTTTGAAACTATGCTATATGATAATAGAGATTATTTGTGTGGAAAAAAAGTGTTGCCTGTTTACAAAGATATGGATGCATATGATATACCGGCTGAATTATCAGAACTTCAAGCAGTAAATTATGAAAATATTGGTGCTATTGCAGATTTGGAAAAAAGTATTTTGAGATTTCTTGGTAGAGAAAAAGAAATAGATGTTATTTCAATTGCTGAAAAAAGAAAAAAGAAAAAGAAAAATCTCATCGCAGTACTGTGTGGATTTATATTTTTAATAGTAGTCGTAACAGTGGCATATTATATATTAGGTACTCCTTATGTATTAAATAGCAACAAATATGAATATGCAAAAAAACTAATTGAAAATGGCAAATACATAAGTGCGATGGAAACATATTCGGCAATTTCGGGATATAAGGATACAGATGAACTTTTAAAAAATCTATATAATAAATATAATGGATATTATGAAAAAGAAAACAATGAGATTTCTTTAACTTTACAAGTTATCGACAATACAAACATTGATATTTCATGCTATTATGATAAAACTAAGTTTTCAATTACGGCTCCGTTTAATATCAATATTGCAGAATTTGAATTTGTTGATAGCAAAAATAATAATGGTCAAGGTACCTTATGGTTAAGAGATAACGGAATAAAAATAAGCATTAGTATATCGGAAAGCTCAGAGATAAATGCCGATTTCTCATTTAATGACAGAACAGATCAAAAAACAGTCAAATATGATAAAGAATTATTATTGTCGTGGTTGTCCAAAGATGTTACTGTAGATATGCTAAAAGCTGATGGATATGATTTTGAATTTGTGGAATACATTCATGCTCAGTTAGGTGAAATTTATTCTCTGCGTGAATCATCTGTTGGTCTGTTTTCGGGATTTGGAGAGAATGTAACGGCTTTGTCTGCTCCTGCGTCAATATTATGCCCCGAAAAAATTGGACAGCCCGCAAATCCATACTTAGATGGAAATATTATATTTGCACCATATGGCACTTTCCCTAATTCCAGTCTTTTTGCGGTTACTAGTTATGATGATGTAAGTAGTCAAACTATTCAAAACGATACAACTGTATATGTGACTAAAAGAGAACTTGTTGATGAATTTTCTTGGGAAATGATGATGGAGGATATAAATAATACAATTGTAAATCCGACAACAAATACATATATTGATGAATCAGCATCTCAAAATGAATACCTTTTTCCTAGCGATTCAAAATTTATAACTAAATCAGATTTGGAAGGAAAAAGTTCGGATGAAATCGCATTAATACGAAATGAAATATTTGCAAGGCACGGATATATTTTTACAACGGAGCCTTACATCACCTATTTTAATCAAAAAAGCTGGTATGTTCCGAACAGCAGCTTTGATTCAAGTATGCTTAACAGTATAGAAAAAGCGAATGTTGATTTTATCACGCAATACGAAAAAGAAAAAGGTTACAAATAATATGAAATGCCGATTGCGAAGGGAGCAAAACATTTTACTTGTTGTAAAGTTTAGTCGAAAAAATTTAAGAGGGCGTACCCTCTTAAATTTTTTTCTGTTCCTTTGAGATTCTGAAAACTGCGTCGGTAAGTTTTTCCACGTCTTTTTTGTTATTAAAATAACCGAAGCTTGCTCTCACCGCTCCTTGTTTATGGCTTCCCAAGGCTTGGTGTGCGGTATAAGCGCAGTGCCAGCCGCCCCTTGTGCAGATTTTATACTTATCATTAAGAAGCTGTGCCGCCGCCACGCTGTCCATGCCCTTTACATTAAAAGCCACAGTGCCGTTTCTGTCGGATTCATCCCCCAAACCGTAAACGATAACATTGGGCATATTATTAAGATTTTCAACAAGGCTGACAGCGAGTTTTCTTTCTCTTTCGCCTATAGCCTCGGGAGTTTCTTTCAATATAAGTTCCACCGATTCTTTTGCGGCTATTATTGCCGGAGCGTTCAAAGTTCCGCTTTGGAGCATATCGGGCATAAAATCGGGCTGAACAAGGCTTTCGGACAGACTTCCCGTACCTCCGGTTATAACGGGATTAATTTCGACGTTTTCACCGACGTACAAGCCGCCGACGCCCATCGGAGTCATAAGTCCCTTATGACCGGAAAACGCCATCAAATCAATTCCGTCTTTTCGGACGTCAATGGGAAGACAACCGGCAGTCTGCGCGGCGTCTGCCATAAACAGCAGTCCGTTGTCATGTGCAATTTTTGAAATTTTCTCGATAGGCAATATCGTTCCGCATACGTTTGACGCATGAGTGGCAATAATCATTTTTGTGTTATCGCGAATGGCGTCGGAAATGTCACAAAGACGTATTCTGCCGTGCCTATCCGCTTTTATCATAGTATATTCACAGGTTTTCTTTACCGGTCTTAATACGCTGTTATGCTCCATTTGTGTAACAATAACATGGGAATACTTGTCTAATATCCCCATAATTGCCATATTAAGCGCATAGGTCGCATTTTGGGTATACGCAATTCTTTCGGGAGAAGAAATGTTAAACAGTCTGCAAAGCGATTCTGTGGTATCATATATTTTTTTTGTAGCTCTTAAACTGTAAAAATGACCTCCTCTGCCCGAGTTGGCACTGTTTTCGATTGTGTTTCGTGCCATTGACGTATAAACCTTTAGGGGCTTTTTTAAAGATGTGGCAGCGTTATCAAGATAAAGCATTGTACACACTCTCCCCGTTTTTGAATTCTTCTGTATAAAACTTTCGAACCTTTATTCTTTTATCGGCTATAACCTGTTTAACAAAAGAAAGATTTCTTGCTGAAGTTTTTACGGAATAGGAGCAGCCTCCGGAATTAATGGCAGGTGGTGTATGAATTACCACGGCATTCAAATCGCCCGCGTTGTTTAGCTGCTTTTCAAGACGGACGGCTGTTGTAACCGAACCTACCGTAACGATTAAGTTGGACATAACATCACCTCTCTGTAACCGTGTCCATTATTTGACATAATATTATTTATTTCAGCAGACTTTATCAATGCAAACTGTGTAAAATCTTCGATTTTACATGAAAAATTTTGACAACAGTCATAATTTTTCTAAATGCGATTGAAAATCGCATTTATTCAGTGAGCATTATAATATATAGTATGATTTTAAAAAAAATATGCAACCCCGCCGAAAGCCAATCGTCCCAAGCATTAAAAAATTTTAATAAAAATAATGTGATTTACATAACATGGTTTACAGAAATATTACACATAGGTTACAATTCACGATATTCACATCTTTATTCACACCGCTTGTCCTCATTTTTCTGTTATTTTACTGTAATCCCCACACTTATAAACAGGGTGTGGATAACTTTTTCCATATTTATGCACTACCATGTTACTTTACATAAAACCAAAAATCTTATATTATTTTGTAATAATTTAACAAATTTTATTTTATTATGTTGTATTCGGTAATTTTTCGCATTTGCATCGAATTGTTTACCGACACAAAAATAAAACTGCCGTTACATACAATTTGTAACGGCAGACACAATATTAATTTTTTAAAAGCTTTAAAGCAAGCTGTGTTATATCCCTGTCTTTTGCAGAACACTCTATTTTAACGATTCCTTTATTATCCGAGGGGTTAAGCAGACCAAGCTCTGCCAATCTTCTTTTGGTTTCGCGGGCAGTACCCTCTCCGCCGTCGAAAATCATAACATTGCCGCCGAGAGCTTTTTTTACGGCATTTTTCACATGAGGATAATGAGTGCATCCCAAAACAACAGAATCTATCTTAATATGAGCATAAGGCTCAAACAGCTTTTTTAAAAAGCCGTCAAGCTCCTCGCCCTCTGTTTTGCCCTCCTCAACAAGCTCCATAAGCCCCGGGCAGGGAAGAGTTATTATATTTACCTCATCGGAAAATCTGTCCATCAAATTATAAAACTTTTCCTGATGCAGAGTAAGCGGCGTTGCCATAACAAGGACGTTTGAATGTTCCTTATATTTTGCCGATTGCTTTATTGCCGGCTCGATTCCGATAATGGGAATGTTTTTATAGGCTTCTCTGAGTGCCTTTGCCGCCGCTCCCGTTGCGGTGTTGCAGGCGATTACAATTGCCTTTGCATCTCTTTTAATAAGATATTCCGCATTGGAAAACATAAGTCTTCGCACCTGCTCCGCTGTCTTTGTTCCGTACGGAGCATTTTTGTTGTCGCCGTAATACAGAAAATTTTCATAAGGCATAACCTTTAACAGTTCCTTTAATACGCTTATCCCCCCAACGCCCGAATCCACTACGGCTATGGGACTGCTACAATCACTCATATAACGCACCCTTCTGACTACTGTACTTTTGTAGTTACCATTCACCTATGGGGATAAATTATTGTTTATATGTTTTATTATTTAGGATAACAAGTATATGTTTGCTAATTTTTGTTATCTGTAATTTCCGATGTTGAAACAGTTGTACTTTTGTTTGCCCAAAAGTACCAAAAGGCACATAAGGTGTTCCCCTT
>JAXEIW010000156.1:0-6034 GCA_034101885.1 Clostridia bacterium
CCCAGCGACCAACACGGCATAGCTACCGACATCATTCCGAAATAAAAAAAAGGGCCGATTTTATCAAGACGTGACATTGACACTCCAAACATTTCATCGGTTACCGCAACGCCTATAAACATTCTGTGCGGCAATCTTGCCTTATCGGACAGCTTTTGGCTTAAAGCACAGGACATCAGCAAATATCTTGCATTCGCAATAAATTCCATTACCGCTATTTCAAAATAGCCTGCATTTGCCGCAATAAGAGCAAACGCCGCATATTCTCCTGCCGACGCATTTAGCAAAAGACTTGTAAGCGCCGCCTGAAATCCTGTCAGACCTGCTTTTTTCGCCGTTATGCCCAAAGAAAAGGATACGGCAAGATAACCTATTCCTATCGGTATACCCATTTTCAGACCGTTTATGTAATCCGTGCTTCTGCTTTGCTTCATTTAAATCCTCCGTTCCGATGATTACACCCTCACAAAATTATAACATGGAAAAAGCAAAAAGCCTTCCCTATTATTCGACATAGTTTTACACTGTTAAATGATACCACAATTTTTATTTTATGTCAACGTACAAAAGTAAAAATACTTGTAAATTGTGATTCTTTACCTTATTTGCATAAAATCTGTTCCGCAATTTTTATCTGATCTTTATCGGGAGGGACAATTTCTTCAAGCTCATATTTAATTCCCAAATCATGCCACTTTGAAATTCCCAATGTATGATAGGGCAAAATTTCAACTCTGTCAACGTTATTTAAAGTATCTATAAAATCCCGCATATCCTTTAAGCCTTGAATATCATCTGTTATTCCCGGTACAAGAACGTGTCTTATCCACATATGCTTGCCATTATCAGAAAGCCACCTTGCCATTTGTAAAATATTCAAATTTGTAACCCCTGTAAGAGCAATGTGTTTTTTTTCATCCATTTCTTTTAAATCAAGAATTACAAGGTCTGTAACCTCCATAAGCTTTTCGAATTTTTCAATATACTCCGGGGCTGTTGAAAAGGGTTGTCCTGCCGTATCGACAGCAGTATTTACACCTTTGCTTTTTGCAAGGGAAAATAATTCCGTTATAAAATCCATCTGAAGAAGCGGTTCGCCTCCGCTGACGGTTATTCCTCCGTCCTTTTTCCAATAGCTTTTATATTTTACCGCACGGTCAAAAAGCTCACGAGGTGTATATTCTTCGCCGTCCTTTTTCCATGTTTCGGGATTATGGCAAAATTTACACCGCATATTGCAGCCGCCCAAAAAAGCTACAAATCTTACTCCCGGACCGTCAACCGAGCCAAAAGTTTCAATTGATTTCACATAACCTTTCATAATATGCAAACCTCCCAAACATCCGAATTATTTTACAGTATTTTATTATTGCAAACAGGCAACGATTCGGCAGGAGAAAAGACTCCTGCCGAATGCTGTTTTCCCTGTTATCGAATCGGCAGTATTTAACCGTATAACCGCCTATACTTTAAAATCATAATTTGTTTCTGTATAATAATCTCCATTCCGTCGCCAAGCGGCGGTACAAATCTATTGTGAAAAAGAAGCAAGCAGGTCGCTCAAAAGACTGCCGCCGACGTATGTGTATACTTCAAGGCAGGCTTTCGATATGAGATGCGCCGCTTATTTTTCACATTATTACAGCCTTGTATGACAGGTACGGGCAATAACATCTCTTTGCTGTTCTTCCGTCAAATCAATAAATTTTACGGCATATCCCGAAACCCTTATGGTAAAGTTGGCATACTCCTCTTTTTCGGGATGCTCCATAGCGTCTATAAGTTTTTCAACACCAAACACATTTACATTCAAGTGATGCGCCCCCTGATCAAAATATCCGTCAAGAACACTGACAAGATTATCGATTCTTTCCTCTTCACTGTGTCCCAAAGCGTCGGGATTCAAAGTCTGTGTGTTTGAAATACCGTCCAAAGCCCATTCATAAGGAAGCTTTGCAACAGAGTTAAGAGATGCCAACAATCCGTTCTTTTCCGCTCCGTAGCTTGGGTTTGCCCCGGGTGCCAAAGGTGTTCCTCCTCTTCTTCCGTCCGGCATTGCTCCGGTAGCCTTTCCGTATACAACATTTGACGTAATCGTAAGAATTGAAGTTGTTGCTTCGGAATTTCTGTAGGTATGGCGTTTTTTAATCATATCAATAAAGGTTTTCAAAAGCCATACGGCAATATCGTCTGCACGGTCATCGTCATTTCCGTAACGAGGGAAATCTCCTTTCGTTTCAAAATCCACAGCTATTCCCGTTTCATCTCTTATTACCTTTACTTTTGCATACTTAACGGCACTGAGCGAATCAACCACATGAGAAAATCCCGCAATACCCGTTGCAAAGGTTCTTCTTACATTTGTGTCAATTAACGCCATTTCCGCCGATTCATAATAATACTTATCATGCATATATTGTATAAGATTAAGGGTATTAACATACAATCCTGCCAGCCAGTCCATCATAACCAAATATTTTTGCACAAGCTCATCATAATCAAGATATTCCGATGTAATCGGGCAATATGCCGGAGCAACCTGTTCCCTCGTTTTTAAATCCACTCCGCCGTTTATCGCATATAACAAACATTTAGCAAGATTTGCTCTTGCTCCGAAAAACTGCATCTCTTTACCTGTCTGAGTAGCGGACACACAACAGCATATGGAATAATCATCGCCCCATATCGGCTTCATAACATCATCATTTTCGTATTGAATTGAACTTGTTTCAATAGAAATATATGATGAATACCTTTTAAATGCTTCGGGCAGCGCAGATGAATATAACACTGTCAGATTAGGCTCGGGAGAAGGTCCCATATTTTCAAGAGTATGCAGAAAACGATAATCATTTTTAGTTACCATGCTTCTGCCGTCAACGCCTATTCCTCCCACTTCCAAAGTAGCCCATACCGGATCTCCGGAAAACAGCTGATTATATGACGGGATTCGTGCAAATTTTACCATACGCAGCTTCATTACAAGATGATCTATAAGCTCCTGAGCTTCACTTTCGGTAATAATACCCTTTTCCAGATCTCGTTCAATATATATATCAAGAAATGTGGAAATCCTTCCTATACTCATGGCAGCACCGTTCTGCGTTTTTATTGCAGCAAGGTATCCAAAATACAGCCATTGAACAGCTTCATGTGCATTTTTAGCAGGCTCTGAAATATCATAGCCGTATATCGCAGCCATTTCTTTCATGCCTTTTAACGCTTTAATCTGCTTTGCTATTTCTTCACGAAGTCGTATTACATCATCTGTCATTATTCCGTCACCGCAGTTTACCAAATCTTTTTGCTTTTCCTCGATTAAAAAGTCAATTCCGTACAAAGCAACCCTGCGGTAATCTCCTACAATTCTGCCTCTTCCGTAAGTATCGGGCAATCCCGTAATAATTTTATTATGACGTGCTTTTTTCATTTCCGGAGTGTATGCGTCAAACACTCCTTCATTATGTGTGCGGCAATATTCGGTAAAAATTTTGTGAAGCTCCGGTGACGGCGTATATCCATTTGTTTCACAAGCTTTTTCAGCCATTACAATACCTCCGAAAGGCATAAACGCTCTTTTTAAAGGCTTATCGGTCTGTAAACCGACAATCTTCTCCATATCCTTTAATTCTTCCGAAATATATCCCGCTTTATGTGAAGTAAGAGTAGATACCGTATCTGTGTCCATATCCAGAACACCGCCTCTGGCACGTTCTTCTTTTTGCAGCTCACACAATTTTCCCCAAAGCTTCTTTGTTGCCTCGGTCGCTTCTTCCAAAAAAGCTTCATTGCCGTCATAGGGCTTATAATTCTTCTGAATAAAATCTCTTACATTTATTTCTTCTTTCCATAATCTTCCCTCAAAATTTTTCCATTGCTCAAACTCTTTCATGCTGTGTGCCTCCTTATCTTCTACAATCGTATCAACAAATTGTGTAAAGCAATAGTATAAATACACAATATACAGTTAGTTATATCTAACTTATTAACACAAATTATATAAAAACTACTCATATCTATTATATACTGTTACATTCTTATTTTTTAGTAATTAAATTATATATTATAATCTATCTATTGTCAATATTGTCAAACAATATTTTATTTTTTTAGACATTATACACATATTTAATTATATTTCCATTACATATGTTAGATATATTAAATTAAGACAAAACCACAATATAGGCAATATGTAATTTTACAACCAACTATATATAGTATACAAATCATATTTTCATGCTTCACAATTTATCATATGTCAATTTTCGATATAGCTATGTAAATCATTTGACTTTGATTAAACTTTGTGCTATACTTAATATAAAATAAAACATAGGGAGAACACACAAATGAGTAAGACTGAAATTGCAAAACGTTATATTCTATTTATTATCAGCTTGTTTTTTTCCGCCTTGGGCGTGGCTTTTACAAAACGCGGCGAACTGGGGGTTTCGCCGATTTCATCGGTTGCAAATATAATGAGCTATAAGTATACAGGTTTATCTATGGGAATGTGGCTGATTATATGGAACTGTGCATTAATAGTGGGACAAATACTTATTTTAAGAAATAACTTTAAGCCTATTCAGCTTTTGCAAGTACCGCTGTCCTTCCTTTTTGGTTATTTTACCGATTTCGGAATGTGGTGCGTGTCCTTTATCCCTACTGACATATACGTTGTAAGACTTGCATTGGTAATAATAGGCGTTGTCATACTTGGCTTTGGTATTTCTTTGTCGGTTATTGCAAATGTTATCATGAATTCCGGAGAAGCGTTTGTAAAAGCAATTGCGGACAGTATTAACAAAAATTTCGGAAATGTAAAAATTTCGTTTGACGTTAGCTGTGTTATTCTTTCTATTATTCTTTCTCTTATTTTTTTCAATTTTCAAATTATCGGTACAAGAGAAGGAACACTTATTGCAGCTTTCGGAACCGGTATAGTTGTAAAATGGTTTACAAAAAAAATTGAAAATCCGATTGAAAAGCTTTTAAAATGATGTATGAATGCATATATATAATCATACATAATTTACACAAATCACATCGAATAATTTCATGGCTTTATCTTTGAATCCTTTTGTATAAGTCATTTGCAGCACACATTTTTTATTGTATCGACTTTTAGTGCGTTTATCAACTGTACTTAAATTATTAGACTACAATTAAAAGTAAAAGTCCTCACCCCTGTTGTCACCGGTTATCGTTTCAAAAAATTCTTCCAAAATGAAAAAGTTGTTTTTACGCAATCGTGTCATCTGCTGCCATATCCTCATACAAATTTGTCAGCGGATCTCCCGTCACGGCAATACAAGCTGCATTAAACGGAGAGCCCTGTGCATTCTGAGGAAATACACTTGCACCGTTGTCTGCATAGTATTCCGCACTTCCCATTTTTAACCACTCCTCAGGAGGTACTCCTCCGGATAACTGTGTAACCAACGTGCCTATCATTTCAAGGTGTCCCAGTTCTTCGGTACCTACATCGTACCAATAATGCTCCTTTGGATAAAAACGCTATAAAACTTGCTGAAATAGCTTTGTTTGAGCGTTGTTTTAAGTATGGGACAAGCCCCGATTATATACAAAAAAAAGTAAAGGAAACACCAGAAATGATAATAGTGTTACAGTACGGCATTAATGAGTGATTATGAAAAGCCTCTGCATATAGTAAGCGGGATTTTAGCAGACAATTGTGTTACATTAGGTCAAATTACAGTGAATGATAAAAGTAATGAAATTCCGGCAGTAAAAGAACTTTTAGACTTGATGGATGTAAAGGCTTCGGTCGTAACTTTAGATGATATGCCGATGAAGAATATGAAATATTTGAAACGATAGATAAAGGGCACGGCAGAATTGAAAGACGAGTATGCTATGTGTTGAGAGGAATAGAGTATTTTACGAGGGTGTAAAATTAAGTGTGTAAGTTATAAAAAAATAACTTATGCACTTTTCTTTTTTTGAAAAGTGTGATAAAATAGAAAGGAAGAAAAAAATGGAGAATGTAGAAATGGCAAGAAAGAAAAGA
>JAXEIW010000157.1:0-11057 GCA_034101885.1 Clostridia bacterium
TTTTGTGGATAATTTAAAAGAAGATTTAAAACGGAGAGATTTTACCGTAAATGCCATGGCATATAATAATAAAATCGGCATATTCGACTGTTTCGGCGGCAAAGAGGATCTTAATGACAAAATTATACGGTGCGTCGGCGAGCCTGATAAGCGGTTTTGCGAGGACGCTTTGAGAATTATGCGCGCAATACGTTTCTCCGCACAATTGGGCTTTACCGTTGATAAAAAAACAAATATAAGTATTTTTAAAAACAAAGACCTGCTGAAAAATATTGCCGTTGAAAGAATACAATCGGAATTTGCAAAAATATGTTTATCCGATGATTTTAATGTGTATTATAAATACAGAGATGTATTTTCCGTATTTACCGAAAATATAGCGGTTGATGAGGATTTTTGCAAAATCATCTCCAAGCTTCCGCCCTCCCTGCCGATACGGCTTGCCGCTTTTATCCTAAACGGTTTAAAAACCGATTTGGGTGAAAATGCAGCGGAGGAAGCAGCCGCATTTTTGCATAATATGAAATTTGACAAAAGGACAGCTTCATATGTATGCTCTCTGATAAAAAATTACAACATATCGGTAAACGACGACTTAAAGACAATCAGAAAAATACTTTCCGTAATTGATTACGGCATACTTTACGATATTATAATTTTAAAGAAAGCCTTTTCAAAAAATGAAAATGAACAGCCGCTTTTTAACAGTATTTTGAATACAATGGCATATATTAAAAACAATAATTTATGCACCAAGATCTCAGAGCTTGATATAAACGGTTATGATCTGATTGAACACAATCTGGCAAATGGCAGAAAAACGGGAATAATTTTAAAAAAACTATTGAATGAAGTTATAGACGGAAACGTTGAAAACAACAAAGAAAAATTACTTGAAAAAGCTGTTGAAGCAGCGAAAGACACGGAGGAATAAATTTTGATAATACTCGGAATAACAGGCGGTTCGGGCTGCGGAAAAACCACCGTAAGCGATTTTTTCAGAGAAAAAGGAATAGACGTTATAGACACCGACAAAACTGCCCGTATTATTGTCGAACCGGGACGTCCCGCTTTGTCGGAAATAAAAGATTATTTCGGCAATGAGTATATTAACCCCGACGGAACACTTAACCGAAAGAAAATGGCAAACCTTGTATTTTCTCACCCGGACAAACTTGAAATTTTAAATAAAATAACTCATAAATACATAACCCAATATGTTCGGTCATATATTAGCGGATATAACGGAAATATAATAGGTATTGACGGTGCCGCTCTTATAGAAAGCGGTATCGGTTCTGTATGCGACTGTATCTTATCTGTGCTTTCCGACAGACAAATCAGAATTAAAAGAATCATGATGCGGGACAATTTGAATGAAAATGAGGCAAAATGCCGAATTTCAGCCCAAAAAGATGACACTTTTTATATTGAAAATTCTGATTATTTGGTGTATAATAATAATAGTATCATAGATTTACATAAACAGCTGGAAAATATTTTAAAAGATTTGAGGAGCAAGCTTTGAAAAGAAATAAATATTTATCTTGTTTTCTTGCAGGAATAATATCGGTGCTTGTAATTCTTTCCGTTGTCAAAACAACATATAAAATCGCATACCCTTTAAGGTATGAAGATTATATTGAAAAATACAGCATGGAATATAATCTTGACGAATATCTTGTTATGGCTTTGATAAAGGCCGAAAGCAATTACATTTATGACGCTCATTCGGGTATAGCAAGAGGACTTATGCAAATTACTGATGATACGGCACTTTGGATTGCCGAAAAACTGGGCATTGAATTTGAGCCGGAGGACATTGAAAATCCCGAAATCAATATCCGTATGGGCTGTTATTACCTACGTTATCTGCTTGATTATTACAATTCCAACACGCAATTGGCTCTTGCGGCTTATAATGCGGGTATGGGGAATGTGAATAAGTGGCTCAAAAATTCCGACCTATGCAGCTCGGAAGGTTACCTTAATTCAATACCGTTTTACGAAACGGAAAAATACCTCGAAAAAATCGAACACGCCCAAAAAATATACAAAAAATTATACGAAAACGCTTAAGCAATTCCAAAACATGAAAAGCCTTCGGAATACAAATCAATTCATATTTTTATTCCGATCTTAAAGTAATCTTATTGTTATCATGTTTATAAGCAAAAAATTTATAAGGAGGAATCTGTATGAACACAATTATAACAATAGGCAGACAATACGGAAGCGGCGGCAGAGAATTAGGTCAAATTCTTGCCCAAAAGCTCGGCATTGATTTTTACGATGAGGAGCTTGTGACAATGGCCGCAGAAAAAAACAATATGCACCAGGACATTTTACGCGCTGTTGACGAGAAAGCCACAAAAAGTTTATTATACACTTTGGTTACGGGCAGTGATTTGAGATTTATGAATTCTCCTATACACTATGAAATGCCCATTAACGACAAGCTGTTTATTACTCAAAGTGAAATAATAAAAAATTTATCAGAAAAAGGATCCTGCGTAATTGTCGGCAGATGTGCGGACTACGTTCTGCGTGATTCGCAGCAACACTGTCTGCATCTCTTTGTCTACGCCGATCTTGAAAAGCGAATTGAAAGAATTTCCAAAAAATACGATTTGTCCCCCGAAAAGGCAAAGGAAAAAATCACAAAAATTCAAAAAACACGAAAATCATATTACAACTATTATTCCAACAGAGAATGGGGAAATGTTTCAAACTATGATCTTTGCGTCAACACCGGTGTTCTCGGTTTGGAAAAAACCGCCGATTTACTGGTTGAATTTGTGAAAAAATCAAATGAAGAATGATTAGCGCAGAGTATACATACAAAATTTGTGTTTTAAGCATTAATTGTATGTCTGATGCAATCATTTATTAAAATTTTAATGCGCAAACTGTGCGTTTTATGAGCTTAAAAAAATTAGCTTTACAAACGCACATTTTGATTGTATATTTTTATTGACATTTAAACGTCGGAACGGAGAATAATATATGTATATTTTAGAACTGATTAAAACTGTTATTTTGGGAATTGTTCAAGGTATAACCGAATGGCTTCCCATTTCAAGCACCGGGCATCTCATACTGCTGAATCAATTTTTAAAATTGGACTGCACCGAAGAATTTTGGAGCTTATTTGAAGTAATAATTCAGCTGGGATCGATTCTGGCTGTTGTTGTTCTTTATTTTAATAAGCTGAATCCTTTCTCTCCGAAAAAAACATCAGAAGAAAAAAAGGACACATGGCAAATGTGGTTTAAGGTTATTGTCGGTTCGATACCTGTTGCGATTGCCGGAGTGCTGTTTAATGATGTTATTCCCGACCAACCCGTAATAATTGCCGCAGCGCTTATTGTTTACGGCATACTCTTTATAATAATAGAAAACAGGCATAAAACTCCCAAAACAACCTCAATAAAAAAATTAAAGTACTTAAAATCATTTGAAATTGGTTTGTTTCAGGCGTTATCAATTATACCCGGTACGTCACGAAGCGGTTCGACTATCATGGGTGCAGTAATATTGGGAACCTCAAGAGAAATTGCAGCCGAATATTCATTTTTCCTTGCAATTCCCGCAATGATCGGTGCAAGCTTGTTGAGAATTTACAAATACATAAGCGATTTCGGTTTATCCTTTACCGGTACTGAAATTTCCGTATTGCTTATCGGTACTCTCGTTTCCTTTATCGTTTCCGTATTTGCAATAAAATTCCTTATGGACTATATCAGAAAGCATGACTTTAAAGCATTCGGCTATTACAGAATTATACTCGGTGTTATTATAATCGCTTATTTCGGTATAAAAACAATTTTATAAATATTGAGTATAAAAACCGCCGAAAAAAATTTATAAAAATTCCCAAAGTACGAAACAATCGCACTTTGGGAATAATTTTTATGATTATTTTTTAAGATTAGCTTCAAGTGTATTAAGCTCTTCCATAATTTCCTTAGGAAGTCTGTCGCCGAACTGAGCAAAGTATTCTCTTTGATTTGCAACATCTTCAAGCCAAACTTCTTTATCAACGCTAAGCAATTCTTTCATTACATCTTCGCTGACATCAAGGTCTGTAGTATCGATTTCCTTAGGCAAATATCCTATAGGACTTTCAACAGCGTCTGCCTTGCCTTCACATCTGTCCAAAATCCAGAGAAGAACTCTCATATTATCACCGAATCCGGGCCATAAGAAGTTGCCGTCCTCATCCTGTCTGAACCAGTTTACATGGAAAATCTTAGGAGCCTTTTCGGGATCCATCTTTTTACCCATTTCAAGCCAATGACCGAAATAGTCAGCCATATTATAACCGACAAAAGGCTTCATAGCCATAGGATCACGTCTTACAACACCTACAGCGCCTGCTGCTGCCGCTGTTGTCTCGGAAGCCATTGTAGCACCGATAAATACACCATGCTGCCAATCTCTTGCCTGATATACCAACGGAGCTGTCTTTGCACGTCTGCCTCCGAATACGATAGCCGTTACCGGAACACCTGCAGGATTTTCAAATTCCTTGGAAATGCATGGGCAATTAACTGCGGGAGCTGTAAATCTTGAGTTCGGATGTGCAAGCTTGTTACCTGCTGCCGTATACTCTTTGCCGTTTACCTTTTCGCCTTTCCAGTTTGTAGCATTTTCAGGCGGATTCTTATCCAAGCCTTCCCACCAAACCGTATTATCATCATTATTCAATGCAACATTTGTAAAGATTGTATTCTTTTTGGTTGCTGCCAATGCGTTGAAATTAGTCTTTTCACTTGTTCCGGGTGCAACACCGAAAAATCCTGCTTCGGGGTTTATAGCATATAATCTGCCGTCCGGTCCGATTCTCAGCCATGAAATATCATCGCCGACAGTCCATACCTTATATCCTTTTTCCTTTAAGTACTTAGGCGGAATCAGCATTGCAAGGTTTGTTTTACCGCAAGCTGACGGGAAAGCGGCACATATGTACTTAACCTCTCCCTGTGGGTTTTCAAGTCCCAAAATCAACATATGCTCAGCCATCCAGCCTTCCTTCAAGCCTAAATATGAAGCTATTCTCAAAGCAAAGCATTTCTTACCCAAAAGAACGTTTCCGCCGTAGGCAGAGTTAATTGACCAAATTGTAGAATCCTGCGGAAATTGTACAATGTATCTTTCTTCGGGATTTACGTCTTTCTTTGCGTGCAGACATTTAACAAAATCTTCACAATCGCCCAGCTGATCAAGAACCTTCTGTCCGATTCTTGTCATAATAGCCATATTCAATACAACATATATGCTGTCTGTTAATTCAATACCGATTTTTGAGAAAGGCGAACCTACCGGTCCCATTGAATAAGGAATAACATACATAGTTCTTCCCTTCATTGAGCCTGTATATAAAGCTCTGAGCTTTGCATACATTTCCTTTGGATCCATCCAGTTATTTATAGGACCTGCTTCTTCCTTTGTAGGTGTGCAGATAAATGTTCTGTCCTCTACACGAGCTACATCGTTTTCGGCAGTTCTGTGATAATAACATCCCGGTAATTTCTCCTGATTTAATTTTATCATTTCACCTGTTGAAACCGCTTCGGCTCTTAAATCCTCAAGCTGTTCCTCACTTCCGTCAATCCAAACAATTTTGTCAGGTTGGCACATAGCAACCATTTCATCTAACCATGTTTTAACTGTTTTGTTATCTGTCATGATATTTTCCTCCTGCTTTTATACATTTGACGAATGTATTATTAAATATCCGCTGTAAATTAACATTTTTTTCACAGCAAATATTGTATTTAATAATTTTTTTCAATTCTTCGCCATTGTATATATTATAACATAATTTTCAGAGCTTTTAAAGGGTTTTGTCAACAAATTAACAATTATTTCACATTTTACTTGATTTTTATTCTTCTTTTATTTTTTTTATATACAGATTAAACAAAGTATAATTTCTGCATTTGCTCGCATAAAAAATATGTTACTATTCACCTATGAGGATAAATTATTGTTTATCACTGTGTGTTGGCAGCATTATTTCCATAAAAGCTAAACAATTCAACTAAACTTCCTTGACTGTTGTCTGAAAAAGAACGCAAAACTTGAACCGCCCAACCAAAGAGCATAGTCTAAAGGGGGCAATGCATTATGCGAGTTGCGCAACTGCAAAGCAGTTGGCGCGTGTTTGAGCTATAGAATACTGATGTGGGTGTGAAACCCAAAAGGGGATACATAAGGGGAACACCTTATGTGCCTTTTGGTACTTTTGGGCAAACAAAAGTACATATATTTCAACAAATAACTTTGCAGGCAATAAAAATCAGCGGACTAACACTTATTATTTTAAATAATTACGCATCTAAACAATAATTTATCCGCATAGGTGAATAGTAACGGTTAAATCGGTGTTTCCTTAAATTACTTTAATAAAAATCAGGTATGAAGCTCTCCCCCACCGCTCCGTCTTCCTGAACAAATGCGTTTACAATACCTATTTGAGCGGCATAATTTACAAGGGCATCATAATATCTTTTTGAAACAGTTTTATCTATTTCAGGATATTTTCCCTTAATCTGCGGCATTGGCGTATACTGGCTCATTATGCTTATATAGATATTATCCTTATATTTGCCGTAAAGATAATCAAGAATCTTTTTCGAATCAAAAAGCAGTCCCGGCAAAAGCATATGTCGAACAATAAGTCCCCTTGTCATAATTTTATTTTCATCAAATTCATTTTTACCGACCTGTCTGTACATTTCCTTTATGGCATTGCTGCAATTTTCAAAGTAGTGCGGCGCTTTAGAGTAACGTACGGCATACTTATCATCAAAGTATTTCATATCGGGCATATAAATATCTACAAGTCCGTCAAGTATTTTCAGTGCATCGGGATTTTCATATCCTCCGCAATTATAAACAACGGGAATTTTAAGACCTTTATTTTTTGCCGCAATCAACGCATTTGCAATACCGATTATATAGTGCGTGGGAGTTACAAGATTAATATTATGCGCTCCCTGCTTCTGCAAGTCAAGAAAAATATCGCATAACTTCTCCTCACTTATATGTTTTCCGCTGTGTTCCGAGCTGATTTTATAGTTTTGACAAAATACACATCCGAGATTGCAATTTGAGAAAAACACTGCTCCCGACCCGTTTATCCCGGAAATAGGCGGTTCTTCCCAAAAATGCAGTGCGCTTCTGCCTATTTTTATTTTATCGTCCGCTCCGCAATATCCGGTTTCGCCGTTTTTTCTGTTCACTCCGCATTTTCTTGGACAGAGTATACATTTTTCCAAAGATATTTTATTCATATGCAGCTCCAAATATAAAAATTTCAATAACATTTATAAAACTGTAACACTTTATGTTAACCTATCATAAAATATATTAAGCACAACTTTTTAAAAGCTGTTCGTATTTTCTGCTTTTGCTTTACGGTTTATACCGGCGCAATACATCGGAACGGAGGATCAAAATGTCTGCATACATTTCTTTTACCAACAAAAGCTTGTATCCGTTAATTTCTATATACAATAACGACAAGCTTATTGAAGAAAACATAATTTCAAACACACCCACAAAAAAATATCGTGTTGACAGCGGAAGCGTTGAGTTTACCGTAATGAACAACGGTAAACCCGTTCAATCCGTTTGGGTGTCGTTGTATCCCAACGATGAATACGAGCTGATAATAAAAAGCTACGATTCCTGCCTGATAAAAAGACAGAACAGTTTTTAATTCCGATTTTTGCCGTTAAATGCGGCAAAAGCATTAATAATGCACATCACTTTCCCAAATATGTAAAATGCATATAGTCCTTATTATAGCCATCTCCCCAGGCATTTCCGCCCCATTTCCATCCGTATTTTTCAAAGGTCTTTACAACAATTGAGTCCTCGGCAATCGAATAGGGATCTTCATAGGGTTTCCAATAGCTTCCGGTTATCGGCGTGCCGTCAGGCTTTACATAATAATTTTCATTGTAATTTATATCGATGCAAGTCCCGTAGCTATGCTGCGATACATTCCCTCCCGCAGTTTTTCTCCAACTGAATCCGCCCACATCCTTTATGGGGAATTGTGACGAATCTTCAAAAATTTCCGTAAATATATTCTTTACATCCTCTGCCAGCGCTTTGTTAACCGTTAAGGATTTTGTCGATTCATATTTTGTTCCGTCCGCTCTCATACAATGTACAGGTACGGTCACCTGCACCATATTACTGCGCGCTTCCTCCTCTGTTTGGAAATAATATCCGTCGGGAAACACTCTCTTTTCCTTTTCAGTCACTGCCGGTATTCCTGTGCTTTCTTCTGTTATAACGGTATTTGCAACATCAACGGTCTGAGGTACTGAATTATCCGTACCGTTCTGTCCGCTTAATA
This sequence comes from Clostridia bacterium, assembly GCA_034101885.1. Lineage (GTDB taxonomy): Bacteria > Bacillota > Clostridia > UBA1381 > UBA1381 > RGIG1988. Next base: position 8,378 of record JAXEIW010000157.1, read on the forward strand.
TATCTTGAATTATCTTATCTATTGTCACAGGCGCTTTATCTGTATTATTTTCTTTATTTGGTATTTCTGTATTTACGTTCTTTTGCTCTGCCTCAAATTCAACGGGCTTTGAGAATACAGACGTATCTTCATTAATTATTGCCTCGGCATAAACGGTATATTTTCCGTCATATCCCGGCTGAAGCTTATAATTTGCAATATAATTCGTATTGATGTCCGCATCTATGGTAACGGTTTGCTCTTTGCCTCTTTTTATTATTATTCTGTAGCCCTTTGCACCGTCCGTTTTATCCCATTGCAAAGAAACTGTCCCTGTGTCAAAATCCGCTTCGCTTTTTGTTACATTAGGTATATTATATGATGCAGCGGCAATATCGAAGGTCTTTATTACTCTGTCCATCATACATATCGACGCTTCTCTTGTGGCATAACTGCACGGTTCAACGGTATTTTCCGTCACGCCTCTTATAACTTCGTAATAGCATACGGCAGAAATATCTTCCATAGCCCACTGAGCGGTTTGCGCACTGTCAAAAAAATTTTTATTATAACTTATTATCTGATTAGTGAATTTTATATAATCCGGAGAAATATTTTCCAAAAGACGTGAAATCATAACCGCCATTTCCTGTCTTTGAATAAAGTCATCGGGCGCAAAAATATTTTCGCCTTTTCCGTTTACAATTCCTACCTTATATGCAGCGGCTGCGTTTTTATCCTTGGTATCATAAAACACATTTAAATCTTCCTCTGTAAGTGTTATTTGCTTTTTTTGTCGATATATCCCCATAACCATCTTACAAAATTCCGCTCTGGTTATGTTCTCCTTCATATCCTTCTTTACCGTATCCGAACCTATAATTCCCGCTCCGCTCAAATTCACAAAGCTGTCCTGTGCCCAGTCGCTCATCTCCGCAGCAAAACAATTCTGTGCCGTAATCAATATTAACAATACAATCAAAATTTTTTTCATTCGTACTCTTTACCTCTTTTCAAATCAAATTCAGCAAAACAACAAAAAAATACTTTTTTCATCATATTTTGAGTTTACCACAAATTCAGAAAAATTTCAATTACATTAGTGTTAAATTTAAATAATACGGCGAATTTCTGTTAAATATTATTAATGTATAACGCCGCTTTTTAACACATTCACAATTTATTAATAAAATTAATCATTGTTTTTTACTTTTTATTCATACGCTTGACAAATATTAGTTGTATGATATAATTATAAAAAAGAAACAGAAAAAATCCAATAAAAGTTATGGAGGGGTTTATATGAAAAAGTATCCTTATACAGAATCAACGGATTTGGTTGTTTATATTGAAAAACCAAAAAAGAAAAAAATGAGCAATACATGGAAGGTCGGACTTTGTTCGGCACTTGCGGCAAGCGTTATGACAGCGGGAATAGTCGGAGGCGGTGCGGCGCTGTACATTAAAAATCAGCAGCCTGCGGCAAATCAAAATATCGCTCTTTCCTCCGGTGACGTTACTCAATTATCTTCAAACTCGCTGTTCAGCAATGAAATGACAGTACCGGAGATTGCCAAAAAAGTAGGTCCGAGCTGTGTCGGTGTTATAAACAAAACAAAAGTCACCCCACAGAAATACTATAATCCTTTTACCGGCAGAACATATTATACAAGCGATCCCAACAGTGACGAGCTTGTTGAACAGGGCAGCGGTTCGGGTATTATAATAAGTACCGACGGCTACATTGTAACCAATCAGCACGTTATCGACGGTGCAACGGAAATTTCCGTAATATTAAATACCGGTGATGAATATACCGCAAAATTAATAGGTGCTGATGAAAAATCAGACTTGGCTGTTTTGAAAATAGATAAGGAAGGCTTGACTGCGGCAGAACTCGGAGATTCCGATGAGGTTCAGGTCGGCGAGCTGGCAGTTGCAATCGGAAATCCTCTCGGTCAGGAATTTGCCGGCACAGTTACGGCAGGCGTTGTCAGTGCTTTAAACAGAACAATGACGGTAGATAACAAGGTTTATAATCTGATTCAGACAGACGCGGCAATTAACCCCGGTAACTCCGGCGGCGCATTGGTTAACAGCAAAGGTCAGGTTATCGGTATCAATACAATAAAGCTTTCAACAACAGAAGTTGAAGGTATAGGATTTGCAATCGCCATCTCCGAAGCCAAACCTATTATAAACGATCTGATGAATAACGGTTACGTTTCGGGCAGACCGCTTGTAGGAATAACCGTTACCGAAAACAGAAGCGGCTTATCGGTATACAGTGTTGCCGAAGGCAGCGGAGCGGCTAAAGCCGGTATTTTAGAGGGTGACCTGATTGTTAAGGTAGACGGGCAAGCCATAAACACATCAAAAAAATTAAATGAAATCAGAGATACGAAAAAACCCGGCGATTACATTGTTCTTACAGTTATAAGAAACGGTGAACTCCAGGATATTAACGTTCAGCTGACCGAAGATGTTCCCGCATCAACAAACAAATAATTATTCGCTATAAACTCAATTTTTATATAATGACTGCTGAACAATTATGAAACGCAGCCGCACAGCGGCTTACAAGCGTTTCAGAATTGTTTTGGTGCAAGGATTTTGTGAATTTTTGCAAAAAATCCTTGCACCATGAATAAATATTTTGCTATCAAAATATTTATTTCAGCAGACTTTATCAATGCGAACT
>JAXEIW010000158.1:0-2072 GCA_034101885.1 Clostridia bacterium
TCTTGAAGCATCGGTAAACAGAAACTTTAACGGAAATCTTATTAACTGTATGTCCTGCTCTAACGATCACATATTAAACACTCTTTCCACAGCAGTAATGCGTTCAAGTGACGACTTTTTTCCGTTAAATCCTAAAAGTCATGGAGTTCACGTTTTTACAAATGCATTTGCAAGTATGTTTATGGGAGAATTTCTCGTTTGTGATTGGGATATGTTTCAGACAAAGCATGAGTTCGGCAAGTTTCATGCGGCATCTCGTGCCATAAGCGGAAGCCCCGTTTATGTTTCGGACAGAGTGGGCGAACATGATTTTGATATTATAGAAAAACTTACAATGGCAGATTCTGTTTTACCGCTTTGCACACATAATGCAAGACCTACTGCCGACAGCTTGTTTGTCGACAGCGAGGAAAGAAATGAAATATTTAAGATTTTCAATTACAATGTTTATACCGGAGTTATAGGTGCGTTTAATCTTACCTCCGATATCGAACTGTCAAAAACGGTTTCCCCATGTGATGTTGACGGATTTGACAGCGGAGAATATGTGGTTTATGATGCAAAAAACAATAAGCTTATTAAAATGACATATAATGATACTGTTGAATTCAGTCTTAAGCCGATTGATTTTAATATTTTCACTGTAACAAAAATTGAAGACGGTATTGCACCAATAGGTTTGACAGATAAGTATAACTGCGGAGGAACAATAACATTTTTTGAAAAAAATCCAAACAGTGTTGAACTAAAAACCGGTGACGGCGGCAGTTTGTCAGTCTACAGTGAAAGAAAGCCGGAAAAGGTATTTGTAAACGACAGTGAGCATTTATATGAATACTGCGGATGTGAATTAAAGATAGAACTTGAAAATAAACAGATAAACAAAGTTTATATTGAATTTTAGTGTATATTTTGTGAATTGTTTTTTGGCGGGTTCTCTTGAAAAACACAAAAAAACAGTGTATAATATATGTATAAAAATAAGCGGCGCATCTCACCGTTTTTCGTTTGAAATGGTACAAAAGTACAGTTTTTGTTTTAAAGCAATAAAACAGAGTCATATTTTTAAGAAAAGAGAGGTGATTCCATATGAAAAATATTGTTATAATACCAAATGAAAGCAAGGATATCGGACTGAGTGTCACAAAAAGGCTTATTGATATTTTAAGCGAAAAAGCTGAAATAAAAATGGAAAGCAGATTTTTAAATACCGGGTTTGACGTTGATTTTTGTGAAAATGAAAAGCTTTATGAAAAAGCGGATTTTGTGATTGTGTTGGGCGGTGACGGTACAATTTTGGGTGTTGCAGAGCCTTGTGCGAGAAAAAATATTCCCATATTGGGAATTAATCTCGGAACGGTTGGTTTTATGACAGAGGTTAAGGTTGAGGATATGGAAGAAGCCGTAAACTCTATACTTTCGGGAAAATACAAAACACAAAAGCGTATGATGATGAAAATTACTGTTATTAAGGGCGGAAGATGCAGCGGCGAATATCATGCTTTAAACGATGTTGTTATATCAAAAAAAGAATCATCCATGATAGGAATACAGATACATTCACAGGGAGAAAAAATAAACGAATATAAGGCTGACGGCTTAATAATTTCAACACCTACGGGTTCTACCGGGTATTCTTTGTCGGCAGGAGGACCGGTTGCCGATCCTACCATGGAGTTGTTTATCGCATCACCCATATGCGCTCATATGCTTCATGCAAGGCCGGCACTTATGCCAAGCAGCAAAGAAATTCTTCTGACCTCCTCAGACAAAATTTCAGGAGGTGCTATCTTAAGTGTTGACGGAGATATTAAAGAACATTTGTCGCCGGACGATGAGGTATTGATAAAAAAATCTCAATATTATGCAAGTATTGCAAAAATCGGAAACCAGTCGTTTTATGACGTTCTGATTGACAAGCTTCGATAGAGAATGTATAAAAACATATAAACAGGAAAGGGAATAATAATGCGGCAGAAAAGACAGTCACAGATATTGCAGATTATATCAAATAACGATATAAAGACACAGGAACAACTAACCGAGGCATTGAAAGCGTCGGGGTATGATAC
>JAXEIW010000159.1:0-58202 GCA_034101885.1 Clostridia bacterium
GACAGCACTGGTATTGTTTTTACTTACTGCCGGAAGTACGGCTGTGACTTAGCATGTTTCGGCAGTATAATCTATATTGAATTTTTTTTTATTTTATGTTATAATAAAAATACAATATATGTCTGAAGGACAGTAAAACGGAGGTTAAATATGATATACGAAATTAGTTCAAAGGATTTATGCGTCAGAATTGATTCACTCGGCGCACAGCTTGTTTCAATTAAGGATAATGATGGGTTAGAGTATATTTGGCAGGGTAACCCGAACGTTTGGGGAAAATCGTCACCTATTTTGTTCCCGGTGGTCGGAAGATGCAGAAAAGGGATTTTGAATATCGGCGGAAAGGATTATGAGATGCCTATTCACGGATTTGCGTCAGGTACGGAGGCGAAAGTGATCGACAAAAAAAGAGATATGATAGTTTTTCTGATAAAGGCGAGCAGTGCAACAAAGAAGGTATATCCGTTTGATTTTGAATTTTACGTTGTGTTCTCTGTTTTTGAAAAAAAGCTGACGGTTACCTATAAGGTTGTAAATAAAGATAAAGACGATATGTATTTTGGCTGCGGCGGACATACCGGGTTTAATTTGAAATTAACCGATGAAGATAAATTTGAAAATTGGGATCTGGTATTTGAATATGATGAGCCGCTTTGGGCAAATGATACAGATATGAAAGAAGTGGAAATTTCATCTTCGGAAAAACATGAAATATCAAGACAAGGCAATGCTGTTCACTTGAAAAGAGAGCTTTTTGACAATGATGCGATGATTTTTGAAGAAATAAAATCTAAGGTTATTACATTAAAAAACAGAAAGCTGAATAAAAGTATTATTTTCGGCTATGCCGATTATCCGACCATAGCGGTTTGGACAAAGGCAAGGTGTGATGAGGCAACATATGTTTGCTTGGAACCATGGCAAAGCATGGGGTTCAGAAGCGGTGAGGGGAACACAATAGAGGAAAAATACGATATTGTAAAGCTTTTCCCCAACGATAGCAGACAGTACAGTTACGATATAGAGATAAAATAATGTCTACTGAACAAATGGTTTTGCGAAACCATTTGTATGAAATTTTCAATTTCACACCTAAATACAGCATTAAAACAAAAAAAGTTAATGTTTTCGCTTAGACGGCATAGATTTTCTATGCCGTTTATGCTTTGTTAATATACACTCAGCGCTTGTGCATTTAGTTAAAGTTTGTTTCAAAATATGCTAAGTCAGCATATTTTATTGTATAGCGAAATTTTTATCGAATGGGGGGAGAGCTGATGAACGAATTGGAGATAACTACGCTCATTAATACTTTGTCGGTAGCCGTTGCAAAGGAATTAAGAGAGGAGGAGCTTTCCTTTGTTGCGGCGGCGCTTACTCAAATAGGGGATACTCTTGCAACGATAGCGGTCATAAAATATACCAAACTGTAATATTTTCATATAAAAAGATCGTTTTTTTTCTTGTCGGGGAGCTTTTTGAATACCGTAAGAGCATTTGCAGTGCTGTCGAAAAATGCATAAAAAACATCCGACTTATTCGATATTTTCTGATTTTTCAGCTGTTGATTTACCCATGTTGTGTCCTTGCCTATGTGCTTCAAATTTTCTTCCAAAAGGCAGCCGTCAATGATTATCGAAGGTTGTATTGACGCAGGCTTAACCTCTATATTGGAGTCGGACGGAGTCAAAGGACGGTATTGAGATTTGGGAAGTATGGAAAATTTGCCGTTTGCTTCAAGTATAATTGTATCAATTTCCGAAAAGTCGAAATATCCGTTTATTCTGCATTGAGCCGTAAGCTCGTTCATGTCAAGCTTTGCCACCTTCATATTATTTCTGTATAATTTGTTGTTTTTGAAAAGTATGATAGATTTTCCGACAAGTATGCGTCTTGCGGCAATCGATTTTGATGAAAGAGCCGAAATTAATACTGTTATCAATCCGTATACAATCATGGCAGTCATAGGCGCTGTCATATCATTTTCAAGAGAGGTTGCCATTTCTGCGGCAATGGAACCTATGGTGATGCCGTTAATATAGTCGAACATATTAAGTTCGGACATTTGCCTGTTTCCTATAATTTTTGTTATTAAAAACAATTCTATTATCGAAAAAATACTCATCAGTATAACTTTAATAATGTTCATAATAATCTCCATTCCGCCGCCCTGCGTCGGCACAAACAGTAATTAAATTTCTCTTATCAGCAGGGCAAGGAATGACAAGAGATTATTACGCCCATGTGCGTTTCCAAGGCTTATGCCTCGGAAAATTTCGCAATGGCAATTAGATCCGCCGGAGGCATAACGTTAAAGGAACTTTCACGTTATGCCTTCGTTTCTCTGCCTTGCGGCGGCGCATTTTCTTATAGTATGCGTGATTTTCAAAAAACAATGCATAAAAAAGGTTTATAACCCGGTTAACGATGCGATAGAATAAATCAAAACAGATGGACAAACAAAGTCAATAAATAATACGCAAATAAAAAGAATTTATAATATATAACCCATATAAAGACTGTATAATTTAGATGCCAGTCTTTTTAGTAGTAGTTCAAATCAGGTTAGGCAAAAAAATTATTCATATTTTTCTATTCCTATAGAAACACCCAACAAGTAATATGCCAGTAGTAAGCGGAATTCATAATCTGCCTTATTCGCAACATTTTCATAAGGCTTCATTATTTCACTCCATTTTGTAATTATAAAACGTCTAAAAGATTCCCATTGTTCAAAAGAGATACATAAATCGTCATTTATTAAATCCTCAAGTTCACTCATACTTCTTTCCAAAGATACACAGCTTGACGATATATCATCAATATTTCTTGCCCCTAGTCCACATTTTCTTCCAAATATCATACCTGTTTGCAAATTTGATGTTGCGATTGAATACAAAAACTCTTGCTGACTAAACTCAGCTTTAAAAGGTGCCGATAGACTTTCTTTAACCCACACTTCTCCAACCTTAAGTAATCCTTCGTTATAAATAAAACCTTTTTTAGCAAACCCTCTTCCTTCAGCCAAACTATGTAAATACAATATATTTTGTCTTAAAAAATTAGCAAGTTTAACCTCTAAATTCTTTTTGTTTCTCTTAAAAAACATTATACATATCTCCTTTCGCCAAAATTCGACATTCTTTATATAAAGACTGTATAATCTAGATGCCAGTCTTTTTTAATGAGTCTTCATGTCGAGTTGGAACCAAAAAGTGTTTCTATTAACGGAAGAATTGAATTTGAATCCTCTTCTGAAATAACAATACAATTTAGCTGCACACTATTTCAGGCTACAATTAACCCGTTATAATTCTACTATATATTATATCATATCTGGTTTTGAATTTCAATATTTTAGGAAAAATTGTAGAATGAAATTTCAATATTTCAAATTAAAAAAGAAATATTTATAACAAGGTAGTTTGTAATTATCTGTTGTATTCGACACATTTCTATCATTCAATATTCAGTGTTTCTCCCGAAGATGTTTTATACATCTTCCCATCAGTAACAAACCAAATATCTGATAATGTCGGATTTTTAATCAGCTTTTCGTTAGTACTGAAAATCAAAGAATTATAAGCATTTACATATTCATAAATCTCCATATTTGTTGCATACCAAGTATCATTTTTATTTGCTATTTTGTCACAAATACTATTTAACAGCTCCCAATTTTTATCTCTTTCAAACTCATAACTGTGTCCCCACATATGATACAAGTGAGGTTCTTGATTATTTTTTCTGTCAGTCAAATCTAAATTTATAAACTCTTCTGCAAAAGATAATGCCGCCGCTTTTTTTTAAGAAAGAGTTTTCCTTTTTCATTTCTTCAAGTTCACGCTTTAAGCGGAGATTCTTCTTCATAAGATCTTATTCTTCCTTAGCAGCGGTATTGTTTTGGCATTCTTCGCGATACTGCTTAACCCAGTAAGATATACCGGATCTGTATACACAGTATTCATCGTCTAAGCTTTTCAGGCCTTGCCCATCTTCAAGGTGTAAGCGTACTATTTTTTCTTAAATTCTTCATTGTAGCTTTCCATTGAGATTACCTCTTTCTAATTTATCTTATTATATCACATTGGACCGGGGTGTTACAACTATATTAATGACTGCTGAACAATTATGAAACGCAGCCGCATAGCGGCTTACAAGCGTTTCAGAATTGTTTGGGTGCAAGGGTTTTGTTCGTTTTTACAAAAAAACCTTGCACCATGAATAAATATTTTGTTCCCAAAATATTTATTTCAGCAGGCTTTATCAATGCGAGCTGTGTAAAATCTTTGATTTTACACGAAAAATTTTGACAATAGTCATAATTTTTCCAAATGCGATTGAAAATCGCATTTATTCAGTGAGCATTATATTATATCACAACATCCTTCAAATTTGGGCACAAAAAATCTGCTGATTCATAATGAACCAACAGATTTTTTTCTGTCATTTACTTTAAAACAATTTTCATTTCCTTACCCAAAGAATGTGCAACCTTAATCAAGAAATCAAGCGAAGGATTATATGTGCCACTTTCAAGTCTTGATATATTTGATTTTTGTGTGCCTACTCTAAGTGCAAGTTCTTCTTGCGTTATAGACTGTTTTGAACGTTCTTCAATAATCTGCGAAATTATATCATATCTTGGTTTTAACTTTTCATATTCGTCCTTAAATTCTTCGTCTTTCATTAGCATAGCTTTAACTTCATCAAACTTTACACCAGCTTTACTCATCATCACACCTTCTTTCATAATCTTGTTTGTACCTGATAGCTTTTTCAAGTTCCTTGTCCGGAGTTTTCTCACTTTTCTTTGTAAATCCATTCAACAGAACAAAAGTATTATTTTTGAATGTAAAGTAAAATATTCGGCTTATATTTGAAGAAAACTTCACTCTTAATTCAAAAAGATTTTTATATTTTTCTCCCTTTATCGCTTTTGCATATGGTTCTCTTAAATTAGTACCATGCTTTTGCAATAATTCTATTTCAGAAAAAGCTTTTGCTCTCATTTTAGCATCTAATGTTAGTAAATATTCCAAAACCGGAATTTCTCCGTTTTCTTTTTTATAATACTCAACTTTCCAATCCATTATGCACCTCCATAATCGGTATATGCACTCTTCTGTATATATGTTATCATATATGATAACTTTTGTCAAGGTTTTTTTAGAAATTATCTCTATAAATGATAAAATAAAAGTGCACAAAAATTATCAAATAAAAGTGCACAGTTTCAAAAAGTAAAGAAATGCTGTATAATATATTCATCTACTTTTATCGGAGGATGTTATATGTTATACAAATCAAATGTTCCTGTGACAATAGAAATTAAAGGTGATTATTTAATCAATCGATAGTTTTTCGGTGCATAACCCATGTTTTTTTTTACTTTAACAATATAGTAAGCGTACGAGTTTTGGCATATCACAATTATGCAGGTTCAAAATATGATGCGCTGTCTATGAAAAACACACTGCCTCAAATTCTTCCTTCGGATAAGGAAATTAAACATATTCAAAAAAAAATAATGTTAATGTAATATCTCATTGCATACCGGAAGATGTGCTCCGTATCACAATAATAAAAGCCTTCTGTGAAATTATTTTTATGCTGTCACAGAAGGCTTTGTTTTTAAAGTATGTTATTAAAATTTACAGAAACACCTTCACAAGCTCATCTAATAAAATATGCAAATTCAATATTTCTTTCATTAAATCTGTATTTGTCCATAAGTGCCGGTCCGCAGCTTGCTGATCCGATTCCCGAAACCTTATAATCTATTCTGAGATTCGTTTTTCCGTTTTTATGGAGCTCATCAATATGCATAGCCTTTGTCAAAGCTTCCGAAGTATATTCCGAAACATTAAATTCAAACTCGCTGCTGCCTGTAAATTCAAGACCGCTGTTCATCTTAAGAACCTTTGTTCTTGTATGATTTCCATGCTCCTGAGGAACTATGTAATTTACATATTCCTTTTCGGCACTGCTTGTATATTTTCCGATTTTTGCGTGATAGTGCATATCACAGTAGTTTTCACCGTCACCCATGCCGAAATATGTAAATCCGTCGTTTTTCTTTTTCAAAGTAAATTCGTAACCCAACCTTGGCAGATAGTCTTTTTCAAGATCATATGCATCTTTAACTCTGCCCTTTAACGATACCTTAACCGTTCCGTTTTTGAAGAATTCAAATTCACTTGTGTATCTGAAAACAGGCGCTCTTGAAATTCCGCATAGACTTCCGCTGACAATGATTTTATTATTATCTGTCTTACATTCATACACCTTCGAAAACAGATTATCAAGATTTTCGGCATTATAATGATCAGGGTATCTTCCCCATCTTGCTCTGACGCGTCTGTCATTGTCGGTAGGTGCTCTCCACATGGTAAGACGAACATGACCGTCAAGTATCTCTTCGCCGTTTTTAACAATAGATTCAAAGTTTCCGTACAGCTTGCTGAAGGTGTATTTTACACCGTTCGTTTCGGCATATATATTATATTTATCCTCTGTAAATGCGATAAATGCGTCATCAAGCTCAATGCTTGGCTTAACGTCCTTTATTTCATGCTGTACAAATCCGCGCTCATATCCGTTTTCATACTGATACAAATTAAGATAAACTCCGAATTTTGCGTCCCTGTTTACGTCAAACGGTATTTTAACCTCAACTGTCATATGCGGTTCGGCGTCAATCTTTATGCTCTTTTCTTCAACCGTTTCTCCGTCTACAGTCAATTCAAGCTTAAAATCATATTTATTAAGATTGGTAAAATCATACCTGTTTGTAACAAACAATTTACCGTCCCTAAATTCGGTTGTAAAATACTGATATGAGTATTTTGCATTTAGAGAACCCGCCTTGAAGCTTCTGTCATGGAACACTAATCCGTCACAGCAGAAATTTCCGTCCTCGGTCTGTTCATTGAAATCTCCGCCGTACTTCGGCACTCCGTCAACGACCACAGTATGATCTGCCCACTCCCATATGCAGCCACCGATAAACTTAGGATTGTTATACATAACCTCCATGTAATCATGCACATCTCCGGGGCCGTTTCCCATTGCGTGTGAATATTCGCATAAAAACACAGGATGCTCAAGCAATCTGTCATTAGCAACTCTCTTCACATATTCTGTATCCGGATACATTCTGGAATATAAATCCGGAATATCCTCAAAGCCTTGCCTTGATGCGTCCTCACAGTGAATCAATCTTGATGAATCACGGTTTCTTATCCATTTAATCATACTTCTGTGATTTGCTCCGTGACCGCTTTCATTTCCCGTTGACCATACTATAATGCAGGCATGATTTTTGTCCCTTTCAACCATTCTTTCGGCACGTTCCAAATATGCGTCCTTCCATTCAGGCATATTGCTTGTCCATTCCTCCGGCTTTACTCTGTCGTCATATCCGTTTACAATATCCCTGTTCGTAAATCCGTGAGTTTCAAGATCCGCCTCGTCAATAACATAAAAACCAAGCTCATCGCACATATTAAGAAATTCGGGAGTAGGCGGATAGTGAGAGGTTCGTATTGTGTTTATATTTAGCTCTTTCATCTTTAAAAGGTCGTTTCTTATATCTTCATCAGACATCGTATAACCCTTATACGGATTTGTATCATGGTGATTCACGCCCTTTAACTTAACGCTTACTCCGTTTATTAATAACTCGAATTTATCCGAAATACCAACAGTTCTCATACCAACCTTTATGGGTATATACTCTGTTTTTCCCTTTACAACCACGGTGTACAAATACGGATTTTCCGCATTCCACAAAACAGGATTTTCCAAATCGGCAATATTTCCGTCTGCGTCATATATTTCATAATCATCACATGAAACATAAATATTTTCGCAGTCGGCATTTATGTCTATATCTTTTATGTGTCCCTGTTCTCTTGACAACAAATAAACATCTCTGAATATACCGTTAAATCTGAAAAAATCTTGGTCTTCAAGATAACTTCCGAAGCACCATTTCATTACCTTAACAACAATTTCATTTGTTCCCTTTTTCAAGTATTTTGCAATATTAAATTCAGCCTGCATATGGGAGCCTTGTGAAAATCCAACGTATTCTCCGTTAATATACAGTTCTATGCATGAACATACGCCTTCAAAAATTATGTAAGTTTCTCTGTCACTCCACTTGTCGTCAATTTCAAAATATCTTCTGTAAACTCCGCATGGGTTTTCGTCCGGAACATACGGCGGATCTACCGGGTAAGGATAATTGACATTCGTATAGTAAGGTGCTTCATATCCGTGAATCTGCCAGCAGGACGGAACGGGTATTTTATCCCAATCGGTTATATTTTCACATACGTCGATGTCCCTTTGAAAAAATTTAAAATCCCATTCACCGTTTAATAATCTGTAATATTCCGATTTATTCTTATCTCCCTTTAATGCAGCTTCAAGCGATTCATAAGGGATATAATATGCTCTTTGCGGCTCACGATTTTCGTGCAGTCTTTCAGTATTTTCGTAGTTTCTCATTTGCTTCCTCCACTTTACCGCAATTATGCGGCATATATTATATTTTAACACAATTTATGCCGCTGCACTAACAAAAAATAACAATGCAACGACATCATCTATATTATATTTTAATATAAGTCAAAAGTCAATAGTTTTTTATAATTTTTATCATAATAAAAACTCAAAAAAAACAACATCGTACAATTAAGACAATGTTGTTTTTCACCGTTAAAAATTATCAATCAAATTTAACTAACTTTCTTACTACCAATTCGTCATTCATATAAACTTCCACTTCCGCGTCCTTACTCGACTGAACGACAATGTCAACCTTACCCTCAGACTTTGAATGAGCCTGATTATGAATTATTTTATTATTTGCTATAACCTTTACCTGAACAGTGTCCTCTGCGGAATCGGGAATATTTATTGTAAGAGTTTTACGTTTTATTTCCTCAGTTTGCTGGGGTTCCGGTGTTGTTTGTGCCGTAGGTGTAGGTGTTGCCGTGCTTGACGGTAACGGAGCAAGAGTATTGCCGCCCGGTGCTGCCGTAACGTGTGCTGTTTCACTCGGTGCTGCTGTTTGCTGACTGTTTCCGTCGCTGATAACAATATCAACCGTACTGTTCTTTGGCGCTTGCGTACCTGCAACAGGGCTTTGAGAAATTACTCTTCCCGCTTCTTCATCTGATTTTTCCTTTTTAATGTTACCCAACGTAAAACCGTATCGAGTAAGAAGTGATTCGGCATCCGCTTTTGTGCTGCCGCTGAGATTAGGTACTTCAACCGTTTCGGTATCGCTTTCTATTACAGAAGTACAGATATGCAGTATAACCGTATACCCCTCCGTAACCTTCGTTCCGTATTTCGGAGATTGTCTGATTACCTGATTTAATTCATAATCGGCGCTTTCTTCTTCAACTATCTGACATTTGAGTTTTTTGGATTCAAGCAGCTGTTTTGCAGACTCGTAATCCATTTTTCTTACGTCCGGAACGACAATATCTCCCTCTGTAGCTCCTGAGCTTATAGTTAGCTGTATCTTCTTGTTTTTCTTTACACTTTGATTTGCTCCCGGATTTTGAAGCATAATCTTTCCTTCGTCATATTCCTCCGAGATTTTATAGACAATTCCGTCCTCATCAATGGTAAATTCCGTATCCGCAACAATATTCAATGCTTCTTCAAGAGTGTGATTGAGAAGATCCGGAACTATATATTCACGACTTCCGCCTCTCATGACAAAGAACACCGATACTGCAATAATAACAAATAGCACCGCCGACGCAATAATAGGATTAAAAGAGCTTTTCTTCTTTTTGCCGTGAGAATGTCTGCTATATTCCTCATCATCGTCATTATCCTTGGGACGTGCGGTTATAATATGCATACTGTCCTCATTTAAGAGAGATTTCAAGTCCTGTGCAAACTCCTCTGCTGTCTTATATCTTGAGGCTTGCTCCTTTGATATTGCCTTCATTACTATTGCATCAAGCGCCTGAGGAATATCAAGATTTATTACCTTAGGGCTCACAGGTTCCTCCTCAAGCTTTTTCAATGCTATTGAAACCGCATTATCACCGTCAAAAGGCAAGGTGCCCGTAAGCATTTCATATAACACAACACCCAGCGAATAAAGGTCAGAGGAATTATCCACATAACCTCCTCTTGCCTGTTCGGGCGAGATATAGTGAACAGAGCCGAGTGCGGTTCCTCCTGCTACAACGGTATCAGAGCTTACCGCCCTTGCAATACCGAAGTCTGCAACCTTTGCGACATTATCCTTTGTTATTAAAATATTATGCGGTTTTATGTCGCGGTGGATTATTCCATGCTCATGCGCCTCGGTAAGAGCCGACGCAATTTGAATTGCAATCTCACAGGCTGTCTGCCATTTTATCGGCTTATTTTTATTTATGTATTCCTTAAGTGTCATACCGTCCACATATTCCATAACAATAAAGCTCAAGCCGTCAATTTGACCTACGTCATAAATGGACACAATATTATTGTGGGAAAGGCTTGCCGCGGCTTTGCCCTCAGCCGCAAACTTGTCTACTATTTCGTTATCGCTTTTCAAAGACTCCTTAAGTATTTTCACGGCAACCGTTCTGTTTAACAATCTGTCATTCGCCTTATAAACGACTGCCATACCTCCGTTTCCCACAACCTCTTGTAATTCATATCTTTCATTTAAGACAATTCCTATTAAGTTTTCACCGCTCATTTTTCGGCTTCTCCTTTCATATTTCTGAATGCCACTACCGTAATATTATCAAATCCGCCCTTTTTGTTTGCAAGATCCACCATATTCTGTAGTGATTTTTTCAAATCATCCTCTTTTGCAAATTCTTTTATCTGCTCGTCGGAAAGCATATTGCTCAATCCATCGCTGCATAAAAGTATTTCCTCATAATTATATTTTAAAACGTTAATATCTACCTTTAAGTTCTTTTCTGTTCCTATTGCACGGGTTATTACATTTTTGTTCGGATGAAACCGTGCGTCATCCTCAGAAATTTTTCCCATTCTTAACAGCTCTCCCACAAAGGAATGATCTTCAGTAAGCTGTTCTATTTTATCCTCTGTAATTTTATAACATCTGCTGTCCCCCACATGAGCAATAATGAGCTTACCCTCATAAACAAATGCCAAAGTGGCAGTGGTTCCCATTCCGGAATTTTCTTTACCCGTCGATGCATCATATATTTCAAAATTTGCCGTAATGAACGATGTTCGTATCAGCTCGGCAATTTCCATGTAATCCATATTGGGATCAAAATTGGCTATAATATACTGTTTTATAATATCACACGCCATTTTGCTTGCAATCTCACCCGAATTATGTCCTCCCATTCCGTCAGCTACCATTGCTCCGAACAATCTTTCATTTCTGTAAATAAAATAGTTATCCTCGTTGTTCTTCCTCTGAAGTCCTACATCGGACACTGCCGCAAATTCCATTATGCTCACCTCAATTCCAACAAATAATTTCAAATTCTACAGCAGTTTTTTCCTCAGCTGTCCGCAGGACGCGCTTATATCGCTGCCCAGTTCACGTCTGATTGTTACATTCATTCCGAGTTGTATAAGCTTATCCCGGAATTTTTTTATATCGGAATTTTTGCTTTTGTGATAATCCCTTTCCTCAACATGGTTAACCGGGATAAGATTTATGTGACACAGCATACCCTTTAAAAGCTCTGCAAGCTCACAGGCATTTTCAACGCTGTCATTCACTCCCGATATTAAGGAATACTCAAAGCTTATTCTTCTTGTTGTCTTATTTATATATTCTCTGCACGCTTTAATAAGCTCTTCAATTTTATATTTATGATTTACCGGCATGATACTGTCACGAATTTCGTTGTTTGGTGCGTGGAGCGAAACCGATAAGGTTATGGGCAGGTTTTCCTCCGCAAGTCTGTATATTTTATCAACAAGACCGCAGGTTGACAACGAAATATGTCTGTAGCCTATATTCAACCCGTCCGGATGATTTACATTATGCAAAAATTTAATAACGTTATCGTAATTATCCAGCGGCTCTCCTATACCCATCATTACAATATTGCTTATTCTTTCACCTATATCCTTCTGTGCATATATAACCTGATTCAGTATTTCCCCCGCCGTAAGACTCCTGTACAGTCCGCCTATTGTTGATGCGCAAAAACCGCAGCCCATACGGCAGCCCACCTGCGAGGATATGCATACCGTAATTCCGTGATGATAGCGCATAATAACCGTTTCAATACAATTACCGTCATCAAGGGTAAACAAATATTTAATTGTTCCGTCAAGCTTCGACACATATTTTTCTCGTATTTTCAGCTTTGAGATATAGCTTTTTTCGGACAGCAGTTCTCTTGTTTTTTTTGAAATGTTTGTCATTTCATCAAAGGAATCAACGCCCTGCATAAGCCATGAAAATATCTGCTTTGCCCGATATTTCGGCTCGCCCAAATCCTTTAAAAAGGCTTCAAGCTCGTCATATTCCATACTTCTTAAATCTATCATTATCTGCACCTTTTCGCTTTTGCAATAAAAAATCCGTCAATGCCGTATTTATTCGGATAAAAAGTGATATAACCTTTTTTTGCCGTATCATGTCTTAATTTTTCCGGCAAATATTCGGAAATATCCGCCGCTTCAAAATTTTTGTTTTTATCCAAAAATTCAAAAAATCTGTCTTCATTTTCCTCCCTGTTGATTGTGCAGGTGGAAAATACAAGCTCTCCGCCTATTTTAACATATTTTCCTGCATTTGTCAAAATTTTCTGCGAAATACTTATAATTTTATCAATTGAATCATTTTTCCACTTAATATCGGGCTTTTTCCTTATTATTCCTAACCCGGAACACGGTACATCGGCAAGAACCCTGTCAAAAGCGGAATCAAAGGCTTCATTATATTCGCAAGCGTCAAGCTGCATTGCTTTTATAATATCAATACCCATTCTTTTCGCATTATTTTCAATCAGCTTTATTTTATGCTCATGAATATCACAGGCAATTACTTCTCCTATGTTTTTCATAAGCTCCGCCATGTGCGTTGTTTTTCCTCCCGGTGCCGCGCAAAGATCAAGAACTCTTTCTCCTTCATCAGGCGACAAAACGACCGATGCCATCATTGCGGAAATATCTTGGGGATATACATATCCCTTTTTATAAATATCGCTTGAAGCAATATCAAAACCTCCGCAGACCAATGCATTTTCATAAAGCTCGGAAACGACAAAGCCCCTGTTAAGCTCAGTCAATTTTGTTGCGTTGGTTTTAAGAGTATTGACTCTTAACGTCAATTCCGCATCTTTGTTCATTGATATAAGCAAATCCTTTGTAAATTCATATCCGAAATCCCCGCACCACTTACGGCATAATTCTTCGGGATAGGAAAGCTCATAAGACAAGCTTTTTATTTTATCATTCGGATAGACAATTTCATTTTTTATAACGGCGTGTAAAACGGCATTTACAAAACCGGCACTTGCGCCGTGTCCGTATTTTTTCGCCAACTTGACGCTTTCGTTTACAGCCGCCGACTGCGGCACTTTATCCATATATTTTATCTGATATATACCTATCTTTAAAATAAGCATTATATATTTCGATATTTTTTTTAATTTTATCTTTGAATTTTGTGTAATTATATATTCCAAATTGAGTTTACAGCTTACAACACCGTACACAAGCCTTGTTATAAATGCCTTATCGGTGTTTTTAATATTTTTATCGGCAGCCAGAGCATTTTTCAATGCAATATTGGAATATGCTCCGTTGTATTCAATGTCATACAAAATCTGCAAAGCCGTTTCTCTTGCGTTATTCATATAAAAAATGCCCTTTCAGTTATCAGTCGTTTCTTCTTCTGCCTCCTACAAGAATTATCAAACGCAGAAGCTGTAAAGCCGTTGCTGCAACAGCCGCAACGTAGGTCATGGCAGCAGCTCCGAGGACTTTCTTCGCTGGTTTTATTTCATCCTCCTGAAGCAGGTTTGATTCATCAAGTATTCTGATAGCTCTTCTGCTTGCATTAATCTCTACGGGAAGTGTAATTATCTGAAATACGAGCGCCAGCGAAAACAGAACTATTCCCAAATATGCAAGATTTGTGATTCCGAAAATAAGACCGATAAAGAACAGCGGCATTGAAAGCTGCGTACCGATATTAACCACCGGCACAATAGCGTTTCTTATTTTTATCGGCACATAGCCTACGGCATGCTGTACCGCATGACCGGCTTCATGCGCCGCAACTCCCACTGCGGCAACAGAATCGTCATTATAAGTCGAATCGGACAGCCTTATTACATTTGCCGACGGATCATAGTGATCGGTCAAGCTGCCCGACACTCTTTCAATCCTTATCTTGTATAAGCCGTTCATATCAAGTATTCTTCGTGCGGCGTCCGCTCCGGTTACTCCCCTTGAGGTTCTTTCCTTTTTATATCTTGCAAAGGTTGTCTGCACTCCGAAAGACGCTATCAACGAAAGCACAAATGCCAAAATAACCAACACATAAGTAGGATCATAAAATAAACCGTAAAACATAATAATTCTCCTTTTTCACTTTAGAATCTCTCCGATTTCAACCGTATGCCCCAGCATATATTCATCGATATGCATTTTCTTTTTTGCGGGGAATTGTATTATTTCAAGCCACAATGCCCCGTCTGAACATTTAACAAGCAATCCCTTTCCCTTTTCATATCTTATTATCTGTCCGTTTTCTCCGTCAGGCTTTTCATCGCTTATTTTTGCACTTAAAATTTTTACACATTCTCCCTTGTATTCTGTATATGCCAAAGGCCATGAATTCATTCCGCAGACAAGCTTTGAAATTTCTCTTTTGCCCTTTGACCAATCTATTTCAGCCATTTCCTTTGAAATCATCGGAGCATATGTATGCTCGTCATGATTTTGGGAAACAGGCACAATATTTTCCAAATCATCTATTGTTTCGCAAAGTACCTGCGCACCGAGAAGGGCAATTCTTTCAAAAAGCTCCTCCGATGTTTCGTATTCATCTATTTTAAGCCGTCTTTGCAAAAGCATATCTCCCGTATCAAGTCCCTGATCCATTTTCATGGTTGTCACACCTGTGTACTCATCACCGTTTATTACCGACCATTGAACAGGTGCTGCGCCTCTGTATTTCGGCAGCAGCGATGCGTGCATATTAATACAGCCGTATTTTGGATAATCAAGTATATAGGGCGGAAGAATCTTACCGTATGCAACTACCGCAATCAAATCTGGACAATATTTATCAAGTACCTCCCGAAGCTCATCATTTTTTATTTTTTCCGGTTGATATACGGGAATATTATTTTCCTGTGCGCAAAGCTTTACCTCGGTAGGCTGCATTTTATGTCCTCTCCCCTTAGGCTTATCAGGCTGAGTCACGGCGCACACAATATTAAAATTCCTGTCTATCATGGTTTTCATGCATACTGCCGCAATATCCGGCGTACCCATAAACATAATTTTTAAATTCTTCATTTACTTTCCTCAAATCTTATAACTCTATCCAAAAACAGCTTACCCTCAAGATGCTCAATTTCATGACAAAATGCGCGGGCAAGAAGATCCGAACCGGACACTTCGAAAAAATTCCCCTCTCTGTCCTGAGCTCTTACGGTAACCTCCTTCGGTCTTTCAACCTCTCCGTAAACTCCCGGAACGCTCAAACAGCCCTCGCTTCCCGTCTGTGTTCCGCTCGATGCGATTATTTCGGGATTAATAAGCTCTATTTTTTTCTCGCCTACGTCAACAACAACGGCGCGCTTCAATATTCCCACCTGCGGCGCTGCAAGCCCCACACCGTCTTTACTTTTCATGGTTTCATACATATCATCAAGCAGTATTCCCAATTTCTTGTCAAAAAACTTTACAGGCTTGCAAACCTTGTAAAGTATTTCATCGCCTTTTTCTCTTATTTCTCTTATAGCCATAGAAACTCTCCATTCCGCCGCCATGCGGCGGCACAAATAAATGCGGAAAAGAAGCAAGCAGATTGCCGCTCGAAACAACACCAACGTATTAGTATACTTCAATTCGTTGAGAGTTGCAAGATGCACCGCTTATCTTTCACATTATTCTGCATATAAAATTATTTTAATACATAGTATTCGGATTTTTGTCAATTACTATTGTAATTTTCTCATAATTTTTATTTTTTAAACATTCTTCTCTCGCACTTACCAACGCAGCTGACAGCAAATCCGCATTTTCACATTTTATCAAAATTCTCCAACGGAATTTGTTCTTTATTTTTGTTATTGCCGCCGGTATAGGTCCGAGTATCTGAATTTTTTTCGATTGTTCCTTTAGTTTTGAAATATTTTTTGCATAGTATTTTGCACACTGTGAAACACTTGCCTCCAAAGGACCGGTAAATAAAATCGAAACCATATCGCAAAAGGGCGGATACCACATAATCTTTCTTGCGGAAATCTCATGATTGTAAAAATCTATATAATCATGCTTTGACGCAAAAACCACCGCATTATGTTCCGGCGAATAGGTCTGAATAATCGCTCTGCCCTTTTTTGACGCTCTACCGGCTCTTCCCGAAACCTGTTCAAGCAAATCAAAAGAACGCTCCGACGAACGGAAATCGTCAATATTAAGCATCGTATCGGCAGAGATTACCCCAACCAGTGTAACATCGGGGAAATCCAATCCCTTTGCAACCATCTGCGTACCCACAAGCACATCGATTTTCTTTTGTGAAAATTCTTTTAAAAGTTTTTCGTGGGAATTTTGCTTTGAAGTAGTGTCAACGTCCATTCTTATAGTTGACGCCGCAGGAAAAAGCTTTTTAACTTCTTCCTCCACCTTTTGCGTTCCTCCGCCGAAATAACGGATATATTTACTTTCGCATTTCGGACATTTAGTGTAATTGCTTCTTACATATCCGCAGTAGTGACATTTTAAGGTATTGTTGTATTTATGATATGTCAGCGATATATTGCACTCCGGACACATAGCCACATATCCACAGCTTCTGCATGATACAAAAGTAGAAAAACCTCTGCGGTTTAAGAATAATATTGTTTGCTCCCTGTTTTTCAGATTTTTTTCCATTTCCTCAAGCAATGCCTTTGAGAAAATACTTTTGTTTCCGTTTGCAAGCTCGGCTCTCATATCAACAATCCGAACCTCCGGGATCGGATTGTTATTTACTCTTGTTTTTAATTCAAGAAGGTCAGTTTCCTTGTTTTTTGCTCTGTAGTATGTACCCACATCGGGCGTTGCCGAAGCCAATATCAAGGTACATTCGTTTTGCTTTGAACGAAAACGAGCTGTTTCTTTTGTATCATAGCGGGGAGGCATTTCGGATTTATATGTAGCCTCATGCTCCTCGTCCATTATTATTATTCCGACATTGTCAAAGGGAGCGAAAACCGCGGAACGGGCTCCTATTACTATGTCGGCTTTTCCGTCACGCATTTTTTTCCATTCGTCATAGCGTTCTCCCAAGGATAATCCGCTGTGATAAACAGCCACTCTCTCTCCGAATCTTGAAATAAACCTTTCAAGCATCTGCGGTGTAAGCGATATTTCGGGAACAAGCATAATTGCCTGTTTGCCCCCATCTGTTACCGCCTTTATGGCATTCATAAATACCTCTGTTTTTCCGCTTCCCGTCACTCCGTGCAGCAGAATTTCTCTGAATTTGTTTTCACGAAGCGCTTCTCTTATTTTTCCCGAAACATTCTCCTGTTCCATTGTAAGTATGGGAGGACTGCTTTTGGGAATTTCATCGGCAGTTCTGTGACTTCTTGAAACAACCACATTTTCAAATTCTACCAGTCCCCTTTTTTTAAGTGCTGAAAGAGTATTGTAATTTGACTGTGTGAGAGTCATCAAATCGGCGACCGATATTATATCCATGCAGGACAAAGCTTCAATTATTTTTGCCTGGGCATATGCTCTGTTTTTTGTAAGCATATCTATCGTTTCGCCTATATCCTCGGGCGGAATTGCCAGTCTTACTATTCTTACCGTCTTATCCTTTATGCTCTTTGTATCTCTGTACTCTTTTTTTAAAGCACCCTTTTCGCACATTCTTTTCAAAGCAGGCTTAATATTTTCATCTTCAAAAAACTGCATTAACACATTTATCTCACAAGCTCCGCCTTGACTTCTCAGCTGTTCGAGAATCTTAGTTTCTTTCGGCGTTAACGATATGTCGGCATTTGCATCAACATACCATTCTTCATTTTTTACCGACGTTCCCGCCGGAATTATCGCTCTTATAATATCAATATAGGTACAGATGTACTTTTCTCTCATCCATTCGATAAGCTCAAGCATTTTTTCATTGAAAACGGGTATTTCTTCCGCACTGATAACGGACTTTAATTTCTTTGCCTGTGAATGCTGCGCAATTCCGATAACATATCCCTCAAGCTGCTTGTTTCCGCTGCCGAACGGAACCAAAACCCTTGTTCCTATCTTGATAATATCCTGCAATTCTTCCGGGACAAGATAATCAAACGCTTTATCCGTTTGCTTTGACGCCGAATTAATTATTACCTTTGCAATCAAATCACATTACCTGTCCTTTCTAAATATTACAGTACGCTGCGTAAAAATATGCCGTTAATAAAGATAATTTCAGCTTCTTATGATATTACCGTTTTCGTCTTCCAAATAATCCGTATGTTTTTCCACTATATTTCCGTCTTCATCAACTATCAAATCACCGTTTGCGGCAGCATAAAAATCTTCAAGTGATTTTTGTTCTTCCTTTTGTTTTTTTGCTTCATGTCTTATATAGCCCACTTTCCCGGCAGCAATTTCCGCTACCGCCATGGAAACCGGCTTATGAACATCACACGGAACAAGACCGTCTCCGCCTTCTCCTATCATTCTTGCCCTTTTCGCCGCCATTATCACCAATGTATATCTGCTGTCCGCACAGCTTGACAATGCGTTTATTCCCGGTTTAATCATCATAATAATTCCTCCATTCCGCCGGTTTTACCCGGCAATGCAAATTTTTACTTATTATAATAAAACTCTTGTCATATGAGCATTATTTTTCACAATTATATACTTTTTCTTAATTCCTCGACAAAATTAATTTTTGCCTGTCTGTCCACTATTATATTTCTTATTGACCTTAAACATTCATCAAAATCATCATTTATAATAAGATAATCATAAAGATATGCTTTTGACAATTCTCCCTTTGCAATGGAAATTCGTTTTGCGATTTCCTCCTCTGTTTCTCTGCCGCGGTTTATAAGTCTTTCCTTTAAATCCTTCACCGACGGAGGAAGCAGAAAAATCAAAACAGCCTCCGGCATTTTTTCTTTTACCTTCAAAGCTCCCTGAACTTCAATTTCAAGAATTACATTGACGCCGCTGTTAAGCTTTTCCTCAACCTTATCTCTCGGCGTTCCGTAAAAATTATCTCCGTACTGCGCCCACTCAAGCATAAGATTGTCTTCAATTCTTTTTTTAAACTCGTCAATGCTTCGGTAATAATATGTAACGCCCTCGGTTTCATCGTTTCTTCTGTCCCTTGTGGTTAAGGACACCGACAAAAATGTATCGTCGAATTTTATCAGCTCGTTACACACAGTACCCTTTCCCGTGCCGCTCGGCCCGGAAATTATAAACAAATTTCCTTTATTCACCGATTGATTCCTCCTCAACATCTTCCTTTTCCGCAAGTCTTCCGGCAACAGTTTCGGGTTGTAATGATGATAATACAACGTGTCCGCTGTCCATAATAATAACAGCTCTCGTACGTCGTCCGTAGGTTGCGTTAATAAGCATTTTTTTGTCTTCGGCTTCTCTTATTACCCTTTTTATAGGCGCGGATTCGGGGCTTACAATTGAAATCAAACGCTTTGCGCTTATCATATTTCCGAATCCTATATTAACCAATTTCATTATATCAATCTTCCTTCCGTCAGCTTTGCTATTCAATATTCTGTATCTGTTCCCTCAGCTTTTCAATCTCGCCCTTTAGTTCAACAACAATTTTTGCAATTTCTATATTGCACGCCTTCGAACCTGTTGTGTTTACCTCTCTGTTAATTTCCTGTATAAGAAAATCAAGCTTTCTTCCTGCCGGCTCGTTCCTTGAAATTATCTCATAAAATTCATTGTAATGGCTCTGCAAACGCACCGTTTCCTCATTTACCGCAACCTTGTCGGCAAAAATAGCAACCTCGGTTAAAATTCTCGATTCATCAATTGTTCTGTCCCCGAGAATTTCCTTTATTTTTGTATAAAGCCTGTCCTTATATTCCGCAACGGATTTTTCGGAGTATTCGTCTATTCTTGAGCTGAGCTTCTTCATATATTCCACACGCTCGCATAAGTCGGCTTTTATTCTTTCCCCCTCACGCTCACGCATTGCCACAAAGTCCGCCACTGTAGGCTCAAGAACCTCCAAAACCATATTCCACAGTTCTTCTTCATCCTCTTCAATTTTTTCCGTTTTAAAGATTTCACTGTTTTTTGCAACATTCATAACAGATATGTCATCCTTTAAACCGAATTTATCTCTTAACTCATACAGTGAATTCAAATAGCTTTGGGCCATAGCGGAATTTAATTTTATTTCCCTGTCGGCAGTATCAAAGCTTTCAACGGCAACATACACATCGACCTTTCCTCTGGATATGTATTCCGAAACAAAGCCCCTTACTCTGTCCTCCATAAAACCGTAATATCTGGGTACCTTTATGGTATAGTCCGAATAGCGGTGATTTACCGATTTGATTTCGCAGGTTATCTTTTTTCCCTTCAAAATCATTTCGTTTCTTCCGTATCCGGTCATGCTTTTTATCACAAAATCCACCTACTTCACATCATTCGAATTATCATCTTTTGTATTATTTTTCCCCTATTAATCAACAAGGGTATTTCTTGCCTAAATTTTATTATAACATATTTCCTTTCAAATGAACATAGTTTTTTTAAAAATTTTTATATTTTTTACAATTTTTTTCGAAAGTTATAGATATATACGTTATTTGTTTATATATAATTCTCTTTTTCGTTAATTATTTATAATATTATTAAATACACTTTGATTTTTAACACCGGATAAAACGGGATAAGGATATAAATTGCCCGATGATTCCTTCCATACATTTTCGTTTTTTGAATTTGCCCATCCCAAAAAGCCGCCCTTTTCAATGGGAGTAAAATAAAAATCAATGTTTTCAGCAGTATCTCTTATAATTACGCTGCCGTTTTCGGAGGTGTCACCCGTTTTTGTGTTTGTATATATATCCTTCAGATAATAATTGTTATCTACATATCCCCCCTCGGAAAATGCCGCAATCATTCCAAGTCTTCCGTTTGTCATTATATATGCATTCAGCGAAACGCTTCCCGAAATATTGCCGTTGTCATTATATCCGGTGATTCCTCCCGCATAAATATTCGCCTCCTCGCTTTTTATAATTCCTCCCTGCTGATTTATGCTGTTTACGGCATAAACATTCTGTATATTTGCATTTTCGCAATATCCCGAAATTCCTCCGGCATAGGAGTCATGTGATATTACTCCAACGTTATCGGCGGTAAAGCTGTTCATTATCAGTCCTCCGCTTATTATTCCGGCAATTCCTCCGCTGTAGGACGAGGTTTGTCTTTGAGAAGAAGCCTTTACATATATTGTACCGCTTGATGAGCATTTATATATTTCACCCCCGTCATGCATACCGATTATTCCTCCGCAATAGCTTATGTCGGTGGAGCTTGACATTCTGCTCCTTCCGAAACATTCATAAACATACCCGGAATAATTTATCCCGACAATATTTCCGAGAATAGAATTTGCGGCATCTTTGTTTGATACCGATTCCATATTTGCGTCAAACATACAGTCTTTTATAAATCCCTCGTTGTATGCCGCAATTCCGCCGACGTTTGACGATACCGCGTTAATACTTATATCTGTCTTAACATCGCAGGAGTATATGTTTGTATAATTTACCGCGCTTATACCCCCTGTCATTGTTTCCTTATTATATGAATATGCATTTATTTTTCCCGAAACACTGCAATTCTCAATAATACCGTAATTTATTGCGGCGACAGCTCCGATACTGCTGTGTCCCTCAATATTGATATTTTCAAGCTTTAAATTCCTCACCGTTGCTCCGTACAAAGTTCCGAAAAATCCATATTGTGAAATATCATCGTCAAAAACCATTCTTATATTTTTCACCGAATGTCCGTTTCCGTCAAAGGTACCGCAGAATGCGTCCTCAACATATCTTTCTTCATCATAGGCAATTCCTATGGGCGTCCAATTTACATTTCCGACTCCCCTGTCCGAAAGTATAATATCATTTTTCAGCACATAATGATACTGCTTGTTTTTTTCAATGCTTCTAAGCTCTTCCTCCGTATAAACAGGATATGGCATATACACCGTCACACCAGGGATAAGCTTTGGCTCATTAACATTTCTTACCACAGGCATAATAAAATCCGCATTACTTTTTACCGTCCATACATTTCTGAAGTCCCATTTAAGTCTGTTGACATAAAAAGTCTGACCTGTTAAATCCGCCCAGCTCACCTCTGCTCCGTCCTGCATATCCGCACCAATATATGCGGTACTTCCCGATACCATTTCTTCATAAGCGTAATTGTTTTTTGTTTTTCCGCCTTCTCGATTCGTTGTTATTCGTCCGCTGTTCTTTGTTAATGTATCCGTAACCTCCCTGCTTGCAGCGGCACAGGAGGATATTGTACCTCCGGTATTTATTCCCGAAATTCCCGATGCATACATATCGGAATAAATATATGTAACACAGGACAGACAGTTTAATATATCACCCGAATTTGTTCCGGCAATTCCTCCGCTGTAGGATAATGCGCTTACATTATAGCATGCCGTCAAGCAATTTCTTATAATCCCGTTATTCTTTCCGACAATTCCCCCCGAAATATTTTCGCTTGCCGTCACATTTCCCGCAGCATGACAATTTTCAATTATTCCGCCCTCCGATTCACCGGCTATTATTCCCACATAATTTGCTCCGTTTACATCAGCCTCCGCCGACAGATTTCTGACCGTAGCCCCAAAAAGTCGTGAAAATATTCCAACCTTGTTTTTACCGCTTATTTTAAGTCCCGTTATACTGTATCCTCCCCCGTCAAAGCACCCCGAAAACAACGTTTCCTGTTCATCGGGATTTCCTATCGGCTCCCATGATGCGTTATATTCTATATCATTGCACAGCAAAAAGCATTTATCGGGATAATATCTTATCTGATTAAGCTGATACGAGGTGTATATTCTGTACGGATTTTCCGCTGTGCCGTTTCCTTGTGTAAACGGAAGGGGAGATATGTTTTTGACGGCATAAACACGTCCTCTGTTTCCGTATTCGTCTACCGCTGCCATATAAATATTATATCTGACATTGCGATCAGCCTTAATTGACAATCTGATTTCATAATCTTCGTACGGTACTTCTCCCATAAGCTTGTCAAGAGCCTCTGCGTTTGGTATATATACGCTGTTTACTTTATCCGCTTCCTTTATTTCATAATAAACTTTACACGGCTTGCTGCACTTTACGGCTATACTTATATATTCGCTGCTGCCCGATTCAACGGCTTTAGGATATCCGTATAGAAAATCCATCTCTCTTAAACGTCTTTCATCCAATCCCATATAAGACTTAATCAATGCTTTACATTCTTCCGCCGACAGGTAACTTTCGGCAGGAACAAGATTATTGTTTCTTTTGGGATATACATTATTTATAACGGCATATATCATGTATTTTTTGGAATAATCCGACATTTTCAAGCCTATGCCGGTTTCCTCGTCATTGCTTGTTATTTTATACGCCCTCGATATAAAGGTAATCGCTTCCTCGGCGGTTATTAATCGGTTCGGAAAAAAATGACCGTCATAGCATCCGAACGCAACCGATCTGCTTTCCGCATTCGCAATATATATATACTGCCAGCTCATATCATACACATCGTTGAACGAGCATACATACACATCCTTTGTGTATCCCATGCTTTCCATAAGAAGTGATAAAAATTCACCTCTGGTAACATATGTATCAAATCCGCTTCCCTTTTCTTCGCAAACGGTTTTGTATGCTTCTTCAACCTTATTATCCGCATTTTCAGCCTTAACACACAAAGCATATGATAATATAATTATCAATACAATAACAAAAAATCTATTCTTCAAATCGACACCCCCTTACGATTAAAATTTCTTCCATACCGGTTTAAATCACCGCGATATAACAAGCTGAACAGCCAACATTTCACTTTATTATATAACTATAATACCACTTTTTTTATTACATTTAAAGTATATTGTTATTTCTTCATAAAAAATTAATAATTTTTATTACAATTGACATAAAGGAAAAAAAGTTGTAAAATAAAACAGACGTTAAAAATTATAGGTAAACATTGATTTTTTTATATATCAATACAATATCCTTGCCGCAAAGGAGTATTTAAATGAGCATATTTTCAGATAACAGCATAATTTGCATTTCCTGTCGTGAAAGAATGTCCGAAAATAATATGGCAGAGCTTTACGATGACATAGGAATATGCCGTAACTGCTTTAAAAAACTCGATCCCGTACCTAAGGATTCCCCCTTTTCGGGCAGAGGTGACGTAAGCTGTATATTCCCTTGTTTTTATTACAACGATACACTGAAAAAGCTTATCTACCGATACAAATTTAACGGAGAATGGAAAATAGGAAAATTGTTTTCGGAAATGATATTTAACAGCTTGAAAGACATAAAATATCTGCATGAATTTGATTTTATAACACCTATTCCTCTTTCAAGAAAAAGATTTTTTGAAAGAGGCTATAATCAATCTGAAATCATCGCAAAAGATATTTCCGAAAAACTCAATATTCCCTTTGTTATTTGCGTTTACAGACGTAAAAACACCGCAGCTCAAAGCCTTTTGAAAAGAAATGACAGAATACACAATATCACAAATGCCTTTATAGCCGACAAAGACAAGGTTTTTGAAAAAAACATAATTATTTTTGATGATATTTTCACAACAGGAGCAACAATCAATTCCTGCGCAAAAGAGCTTAAAGATAAGGGTGCGGACAATGTTATAGGTATTTCTCTTGCAGCCACAAAAACAAAATAATTTAACAATATTGTATATTATACAGTTTTTTTGAAATAATAAGCACAACAGCAGTAACTCGAAAAAAAATCCGCTATTCGTTATTAAAATCCATAGCTTTGATAAATTGGATTCTTTCGAAAGGAGTCATGATAATGAAGATGAAAAAGCTTATTATTTTACTTACAACACTTGCAATAATAATACCTACCAATGTTTTTGCGTTGTCAAAATTAGGTTCAACCGGAAACGAAGTAAGAAATATACAAACAAGACTGAAATCATGGGGATATAATATAGGAACGGTTGACGGGATATACGGCAGAAAAACCGAATCTGCCGTAAAACAGTTTCAAAGGAACAACGGCCTTACTCCCGATGGTATTGCAGGTCCTGCAACACTCGCAAAAATAGGTTTACCAACCGGTTCTTCCTCTTCAAACAGCTCAAATGTAAATCTGCTTGCAAGAATAATAAGCGGTGAGGCAAGAGGTGAAATATATACCGGTCAGGTTGCGATTGCCGCCGTTATTTTAAACAGAGTAAAACATTCTTCCTTTCCCAATTCAATATCGGGAGTTATATATCAGCCCGGCGCTTTCACAGCCGTAAGCGACGGTCAAATAAATGTTACTCCCTCCCGGTCATGCTACAATGCCGCAAGAGACGCTTTAAACGGCTGGGATCCCACAGGCGGTTCAATCTACTATTACAATCCTCAAACCGCCACAAATTCATGGATTCGCTCAAGACCTATTATCGCAAGAATAGGCAAACATGTATTCTGCATCTGATTATAAACATTAACGGACGGTCAGAAAGAATTTATAAATTCTTAAAGCCGTCCTTTAAATATATACACCGATATTGTTTGTTGATACTGCCGCAAACTATCTTTTATTAATCTCTTCCTTTAATACTTTTCCGGCTCGGAAAAACGGTACCTTTGTTGACGGCAGTGTTATCTTTTCTCCCGTTGAGGGATTACGGCCTGTTTTTTCTTCTCGTTTCCTCACTTCAAAGGTACCGAGATCAACCAATTTGACCTTTTTGCCGTCCGCCAGCGCTTCTGTTGTAGTTGAAATCATTGCAGATAATACTTTTGTAATGCATTTTTTTGACATATACGCTCTCTCTGCCGCATCTGTAATTAATTCAGCTTTGTTCATCTTTATTTTTCCTCCGTAAAATTATTTGTTTTATTTTAACATGATTTTATCAAATTTTCAATACTTTTTTTTATAATTTATGGTTTTTATTATTAATAACCAACAAAAATACAAATATAAGTATTTGAATTTGTGTTAATATAACAGCAAAATAACCAAAAATCAATTGAATATATATTCATATAAAGATAAATTCATATAAAATCCGTATTCATCCGTATTATTTCTTTTCATAATTGCATAATAAAATGTAAATTATTTAAATAATTTTACAAATATTTATTAATTTTTTTTTGTATTATTGACATGGTTTTAACTTTGTGTTATAATGCATATATCAGTCGAATTAGGTAAAAAAATAACGAAAATATACAAAGCAAAAATAAGATTATAATTATATAGCTTTGTATAAAAAACAAAAAGGAGTAGAAAATTATGGATATATTGACGACCATGATTGCAACTGAAATCAAAAAACAATACAGAAGCGTAAGAAAGTTTTCGCAGGCAATTAATATCCCGCAAACAACTCTTGCAAGCACTTTAAAAAACGGCGTAAGCGGAACTGCATATGAAACAATCGTAAAAATATGCAAAGCATTGGATATTCAGCTTGTAAACTACCAATTTCCTTTACACGTAGATGACAACGCATTAAAAATGCTTGACATTTATAACAAATTGGATGAAAAGGGCAAACACGCAATTCATATGGTATTAAAGATTGAAAGCGAACGTTGTACCGCTGATTTATCCGATTATCAAATCGCTGCTTTTTCGGGCAGAAACAAACGCGATAAAAAGGCAGCCGATAAGCAAAAAGAAGTTGAGGAACTTTTAAACAATATTGATTGATTTGGTTGTGACTTTAATTGAATACGTACAAAAGACAGGCTAAAAATTTCATATCTGAATTTAATATAACCGAAATCAATTCCGAAACTTTAAAAAAAGCTATAGAGCAATGCGGATATAAGATTATAAGATACAGACCTCATTTTAACAAAGACAATATATACGCTTTGATGGAAAAGCTTGATGTTCTTGAATTTGCAACCGGTGAAAAAGCTTTTACCTATGCCGATTCAAAAAACAGATTTGTTTTCCTGTGTGAGGATCTTTCCGAAGAAGAAATCTGCATATTATTGTCCCACGAGGCAGGTCATGTGTATCTGAAACATCTTAATAATAAAAATGCACTCCCCGGACAAGATATTACAAATGAATATGAGGCAAACGAATTTTCTCATTATCTTCTGAAAAAAAGCTTGTTCCGTAAAATGTATTTTAATTTTAAAAAAAATAAATCCAAATATATAACGGCAATGATTATTTCGGCAGCAATATTATGCTCTGCATTAATCTTCTCAAATGTTTTTTCGCCAAAAAAAGATTCGTATTATTACGTTACTCAAAACGGTGAAAAATACCATCGTGAAAGCTGTATATACATAAAGGATAAGAAAAACATAAAAAAATACAAAATTGACGAATTAAAAGAAATGGGATTTTCTCCCTGCGGTGTATGCAACCCCGATTCGTAAATTTATTTGATCATTATTTATAATGTTTGGGGTAACCGATTTACTTTTTTCGTTTTTAACAGATGCATATCATTAGGTATGTATCTGTTTTTTTTGAAATAAGGGCATCTCCAAAAATCTAAGAGCGCTTGGCAGATTGCACAAATGATGTCGGATTTTAGGCAAAATCCGCAGTAATACTCGCGCATTTCAAGGATTTTTAACGCCAAAGACGGCATTAGTTGTGTAAACTGACAGATGACGGGAGGTTTTCAGAGATGTACATAATACAATATATGTGTATTATGTGCATTTCAACAGAGTTTCTGTTTTTTATTTCACACTCTTTCAATAATAGCCCAATGATATGTCACCGTTTTTCACAATTATTTTTAATAAAAAATTATAATTCGACCTTATTTGTCAAAATACAAAAAAATTATAATTATCAACAAAAATAATTGTTAATTTTAGATAAATTTTCCTTGACAAATAAAATTATATGTGTTACAATGTAATTATGTTACTTGTAAAGATTGCATAGAAATCAGTGAAAGGGAAGATATTCTTTTGTATTTATCTAAAGAATACTATCTGTCATTGCAGTTATGCCGCTTTATATGTTGCAATTTGTTTTATCGGATTAAACCGATAAAATTCGGATTAAAATAAAAAAACTTATTTTGTGATATTAATGCTCTGACAAATCCATAAAATTTTTAATCTAAACGATTGAATTAATAAAGAGGGGTTATATGTTGACTGAAAGTGTTTTGTGCGGTTTATCCGATAATGATGTTATAAAATTAGCGCAGGAAGGCGACGAGTCGGCAATGGAGCATATAATAATCAGATATAATAAGTTTGCTCACGCATTGGCGGAAAAGTATTATATGAACGGTTATGACTCGGAGGATATTGTTCAGGAAGCTATGATCGCGCTTCTTGATGCCGCCGAAAATTTCAACCCCAAAGTATCTTCCTTCAGAACCTTTGCGGCGCTTTGTATAACAAGACGTATTATATCTGTTTTAAAATCAACAAAACGAAAAAAAAACATTCCGCAGAAATTTACTGTATCGTTGGATGGTATGATTTGTGAAGACGGTTCGATGCTGGCGGATACTATTGAGGATCCAAAAAAATGCAATCCCGAAAGTATTGTTATAAGCAAGGAAAATCTTACGGCGTACAATAATAAAATACAGAAAAATTTAAGCAGATTCGAGTACGAAGTTTTGAATTATCATCTTAATGACAAATCTTATAAAGAAATTGCATTGTTAACCGATAAAAATATAAAGGCTGTCGATAATGCAATTCAAAGAATAAAGAAAAAGCTTTATTTTATTTTAAATGATGATAATTGATTTTTATCAAGAAAAAGTTTGTTTTTTTGTTTTACTGCAAAAATCTGTCATTTTGCAGTCTGTGAATGTAAACTATATTTTGCAGAACATGAATCGGACAGAAAAAAACATATTTTTATTAAATCAAAGAGAGGAATTTTAAAATGTACGAAGACAAGACACTAATCTGTAAGGATTGCGGAAAGGAATTTATTTTTACGGCAGGAGAACAGGAATTTTACGCTGAAAAGGGTTTTCAAAATGAACCCCTTCGCTGCAAGGATTGCAGAACAGCAAAAAAGAACAGTATAAGACAATCGAGAGAAATGTATGAAATTGTTTGCGCCGACTGCGGTAAGATTGATAAAGTACCTTTCATGCCCAAAAACGATAAACCTGTATATTGCAGTGAATGTTTTGAAAATCATAGATAATTAACTTCAAAGGGGCTGTTTCAAATGAGTGTTTCAAAATGCTCATTTGTCAACAGCCCCATTTTTATCTTTATTTCAACAGACTTTATCAATGCGAACTGTGTAAAATCTTTGATTTTACACGAAAAATTTTGACAATAGTCATAATTTTTCCAAATGCGATTGAAAATCGCATTTGTTCAGTGAGCATTATAATACCTGTTTTGTGTAAAGCTTTTTTGCTTCATTTAACAATTCAGTTTATATGCTTCATTGTCATTTTTACTCTGTCCGATATTTTTACCGTCCCCACTCCGAAAACAGAGGTATGCAGGGTATCGTTTATGGGTTTTGTCCAGTATTCCGGTATGCTTTCAACACCGTTTGCCATGCCAAGAACAGATCCTACAGTTGCGCCGTTGCAGTCTGTATCAAATCCCGTTTCAACAGCCATACATATTGACTTACCGTAATTTCCCTCGCCATACAAAAGAGATGCGGCAACTATCATGGCATTGGAATTGGTATGACACCACCCATGAGACGAATATTCATCATATTTTTTATGAATATTATCAAAAGCCTTTTTCTGCGTCACGCCCTTTTCAAACCCTTCCAAAACCGTACTTATGTCTTCATACAATCTTGATGTATGCGGAATCTGAGAAAGTCCCGTTAAAATTATATCCTTAATATTATTTGTAACTGCGGCGGCTGCAAGCATTGCCGAAACAAACATTTCACCGTAAATACCGTTTTTTACATGAGATATGGAGGCATCTCTCCATGCCATCTCCGCAGCCATCTCAGGATTTCCCGGATTTATGTATCCGAAATAATCACCTCTTATCTGCGCGCCTATCCATTCACGGTATGGGTTTTTATATACTGCCGATTGAGGAGGCTCATATCCCTTTACAAAATTACAAAACGCCACTCTTTCTGCGGTGCAATATGCGTCTTTTGGCTGAAATTCAAGCCATGCTCTTGATATGTCATACGGAGTAAAGCTTTTTCCGTATTTTTCAATTATAATCTGTGCAAGCACAACATAGTTTGTATCATCATCAATCGGCATTCCCTCTATTTCATCTGCATAAGGTCGGGATGCCAGAGGAAAATTATATTTACCGCAGATTTCATCGTTTAAATCACTCCTGTAAATATATCTATGCATTGGATAATTGTCCGTTTCCTTAAGAAACGAAACAAGCTCATTCGTTCGTATGCCTTCTATTGATTTACCCAGCATACAGCCGCAAATTCTGCCGAGCCATGCGCCGTGAATTTTGCTTTTCAAACCTTTTTTATCGACTTTTCCGCAGAGCGTATATTCTTTTCTTAAAGCTTTTATTCCTTCAAGGTCTGACGGTTCAATATACTTATAATCTGCCCTCGGTTTTGCTTCCTTGACAATTTTGAAAATAATATCGCCCAAATTCTTTTTTATCTCATTCTTGGGGAGCTTTGCTATTGCGGAAAACAAATCATTATATGCTTCTATATCCAGTCCTTCCTCCAGCGATTGTTCATATTCAATCATAATATCAGAAGCATAAAATTCCCAATTATGAATATTTGAATAGTTAGGTTTCATTGCTTTATCGTATTTCATTTCATCAATAACACGCCTGTCCCTGTTTAATATCAGAGCATCAAGAGATATACCGAAATACTTTGATATTTCTATTAATTTCGAAAGCTCCGGCGTTGAAATTCCGTTTTCCCACTTTTGAACAGACTGACGAGTCACCTTAAACAAATCCGCAAATTGCTCCTGCGATAATTTTTCTTTTGTTCTTAACTTATAAATCATTTCATTTACCGACATACTGATTCTCCGTTCTGTATTTTTTTGATTAATTATATATTTAATTCAGATTATTTTCAACCAACCCATTGTTGCTGAATATGCAACTTCCGGTTGTCATAAATTACAATTTATTATAACATAAAGCTCCGTATAAATACAATACTGTTTCTAATTCATATCAAAAACCATTCGATAAAATTACTGTTTCGTGCATTTTTATGTCTTTAACTCCGCAATTTTCAATTAAATCTTTAATATATGAATAGCAAACCTGTCCGTTTTCATATATGTTTATGGACTGACTTATAAAGGAGTATTTATCTTGAAAAATATTAAAATCGACAGTTCCCTATGCAAAAGCGTTTTTAAAAACGGTGAAAATACAACAACAAAAACCCAATTTACAAAAAAATGGATTGAGCTGATTAACACAATAGAGAAAGACAATTCTTTCAAATTTTAAAAATTCATTTCAATTGCCAAAACATCTTTTGAAAGGGGCTATGATAACAGAAAATGAAAGCAGCAATATATTGTCGGTTATCGGAGGAGGACAAAAACAAACAATTCGAAACCGATGACAGCAGCAGCATACAAAATCAAAAAGCCATGCTGCTTCAATATGCTATGGAACATGAATGGGAGGTTTACAATATTTACAGTGACGACGATTATGCCGGAGCAGACCGTAAGCGTCCTGAATTTAACCGTTTGATTAAAGATGCCGAAAATAAAAAGTTTGATATAGTTTTATGTAAAACTCAGTCAAGATTTACAAGAGAGCTTGAATTGGTTGAAAAGTACATACACGGATTGTTTCCTTTATGGGGGATTCGCTTTGTCAGCGTCGTTGATAACGCTGATACCGCAAATAAAGGAAATAAAAAATCCCGTCAGATAAACGGACTTGTAAATGAATGGTATCTTGAGGATATGTCTGATAATATCAAAAGCGTCTTAACAAACAGACGTCAAAACGGATTTCACATAGGCGCTTTTGCTCTTTACGGATACAAAAAGGATCCCGATCTAAAAGGGCATCTTATTATTGATGAAGAGGCCGCCGCTGTTGTAAGAGAGATTTTCACCCTGTTTGCACAAGGTATGGGCAAAACCGCCATTGCTCGCCTGCTCAATGACAGAGGTATACCCAATCCCACCGAGTACAAGCGACTTCACGGTATGAGGTATAAGCAGCCACAAAGCAAAAACGGCACTCTTTGGAAGTATTTTGCAATTTCCGATATGCTTAAAAACGAAATGTACATAGGAAATATGGTACAAGGAAAGTACGGCAGCATCTCCTATAAAACAAAGCAGAATAAGCCCCGTCCCAAAAGTGAATGGTATATTGCAAAGGGTACGCACGAGCCTATAATAGACCGGGAACTTTGGGACAGGGTGCAAAAAATGATTTCCGAAAGGGCAAAGCCTTTTTCCTCCGGTAATATCGGTCTGTTTGCAAAAAAAGTCCACTGTGCCGGCTGCGGCTATATAATGCGTTCGCACAAAAGCCACGGTAATCATTATCTGCAATGCCCCAACAGATATGTATCCGAGAATGCCTGCGGCGGCGCATATATTTCCGCAGACAAATTAGAAAATACAGTTATCACCGAAATAAACCGTTTGTCAGCCGAATATCTTGACAAAGACGAATTGGAACGCAGCATAAAATTTTGCGATAATCTTCAAGGTCAAAAAAATTACCTGATTTCAAATATTGAAGCCTATAACAAAAAAATAGCCGAATACTCAAAAAGTATTCGGGATATGTACATGGATAAGGTAAAGGGCTTGATTTCAGAAAGTGATTTTACCGAAATGTCAAGGAACTTTTCTATCGAACGCGACCGCTTAAAGTGTGTTGTTTCAGATGAAGAAAAAAAATTAAACGACCTGACCGAAAAAATCAAAATGGACAAAAGCAATCACTCGCTTGCCGAAAAATACACAAATTTGGAACGCCTTGACCGTGAGATGATTGAAATTCTGATCGATTATATCATAATTTACAAACGTATTCCCGGCACAAGAAATGTTCCTATTGAAATTCACTGGAATTTCTGAATTTATAAGCTTCGTCAAAATAAATCGTGCTAAACCAATAAATGTTGAAAGTGCTTGGAATGTTTGTACGGATTTTACCCAAAATGGGCGGCACTTTTTTGTCGCCTGTTTTTTCTTACCGTTTTACGGAAAACATAAGCGATAACCTCCGGGGGGTTGGGGCAGAGTCACAATTATGCTGTTTGTATTTTTTTAAAACATTCTTCAAAAAACATCATAAACTGCTCTATACCCTTTTAAACTCAGTAGTTGCCGCACCATCATTTTGAGCAATTAAAACTACATTTCCGATAACATAACAATCATGAACAACAATATCCTTGCCGACCTGTGCATATCCTATTTATCCGCCTGCATCATTTACGTTTATTGTCGCATTTCTCACAAAACAATTTTAGATTGTTGCATCACCCGAAACAAATGCCGCTATACCCCCGGTCATTCCCGTCGTTGTAACGGTGATCCCGTCTGTTACGATTTTTTTACTGTCGCACCGCTTGAAAATGCGATAAAACCTCTTGCGAAATCAGAGCTGACATTTGCTTTTCCTTCTTCGTTGGAAATTTCAAGCTTGAAAATTACATGATAATCTCCGTCTATTGTTCCTTTAAATTGTTCTTCCCGACCGTTATCCGGAGCTAAGAAGAACTGTATTCGGTACAGATATATGCTTGAACAATACTTGATTATTTTCTTAAAAACCACACAGCCATCTCTGTTTCGCCTCTGTTTGCAAAAGCGTAATAGGGAATGAGCTTCAGTGTGAATTGTTCATAATCATCTCCGGCTTTTGAATAAAGTGTATCACTGTATTTTTCTCTATAGGCACATACAGAAAGTGACGGCAAAATAAACTCACTTTCTTCCCGGTTAAATTCCGATGATATATCAACGGCAATTCCCGCTAAATTCTCTCCGTTATCCACACCTTCGGCGCAATACAGTACAGGTCCTCTCATTACCGCAATTCTTCCCGCATCTTCATGAACCCGTCTGTTCGCCTTTATACATACCGCCGGCATATCAAACTCAAGCTCAATATCCGCATTTCCGTTAAGCTTTATGTAGGCATACCCTTTATTCATTGTGTATTCGGCGTTGATTTTAAACTTGTCACACCATGACGGAATACGAACAGCAATTTGCTTTTGCGGTGCAGTACAAGTTATCCGTATCTTTCCGCTTGCGGGATAATCCGTTATCTGGGATATATGTATATTATCATATTCCGTTTCCGAATTTATGTACTGATGAACATACACGGTTTCATCGTCAAAGCTATACATCAAATCGGCAATTGACGGTATAAACCTTACTATGTTGGGCGGACAGCAGGAGCATCCAAACACCTCCAAACGCTGCGTTATCGGAAAACGTTCTTTTGTATTTGTCGATCTGTTCACATTATTGAATACAGGATCTATCGCAAGAGGATTTTCATAGAAAAACGATTTGCCGTCCATAGATACACCCGATAAAAAGCCGTTGTAAATAACTTTCTCCGCAATATCGGCATACTTTGAGTCAATATCAAGCAGCTGCATGCGTTTACAGAATAACGCCATTGCAATAGCGGCACAGGTTTCTGTATATGCCGTTCTGTTAGGCAGATAGTACGGCGCGGCAAATGCTTCTCCCAGATATGTTGATCCAACTCCTCCGCTGATATACATTTTTTTATTTACCATATCATCAAACACACGTCTACACGCTTCAAGAAGCTCCTTATCATTGTATCTTGCCGCAATATCCGCCATACCGCAGTAAAGATACAATGCACGCACAGCGTGTCCCTCGGCAGTTGAACGCTCACGCAAAGGCATTTCATCTTGATTATACAGCTTGTTGGCAAAATCCATTATGTTGTTGGGATCATCTTTTCCTGTACCATGCTCGTCAATAAAATATTTAGACAGCTCAAGATACCGCTTTTCCCCCGTTGCATCATAAAGTCTTACAAGGGCCAATTCAATTTCGGGATGTCCCGGAGTAGTAAATCCCGCACTTTTTTCTTCTCTGAAAATCTTATCAATATAGTCGGCAAATCTGCACATTGCTTTTAAAAACTTATCCTTGCCGGTCGCTTTATAATATGCAACAGCCGCCTCCATAAGGTGTCCTGCACAATAAAGCTCATGATTATCCCTTATTTTAAAACGCTTATCTTTCTCTGTTACAAGAAAGTGACTGTTGAAATAACCATTTTCATCACTGTTTTTCACAATTTTATCAATTGCATCATCTATTATTGCTTCTAAATTTTCATCATCCTTTTCAATTAACAGATACGATGCACCCTCTATCCACTTTGCCACATCCGAGTCCCAAAAAATATGCGGCATATCAGGATCTCCTTCTTTCCAATCGCACGCAAGAGCGTCAAAACGATGCGTATCCATAAATCTGTTATAGACAGAATACAGGGTTGAATTTCTAACCATATCCTGTTTAATCTTCCAAAATCCGTTATTGATTTTAATGTAATCAAAACAAATATTTTTCATATTTATCACTTTTCCTTTCCATCGCTTTTTTGCGGCATAAGCATTAATTTTAAAAATAGAATAATATTTTTTCGCATATATCGGCATATTTTCCGAAAAATATCAAAAATTTCTTTAATTCTAAAATTACTATTGACTTTTGCTTTATTTATATTATAATTAAATACATAATACTTGTCAATGCGAAAAAAAGAGAAATAGTGAGAAAATCCGTCATGTTAAAAACAAATAATAATTATTTTGAATATGAAAATATCGGGGAATTTTATTCAAATGATGAATGGATTCATCCAATACGGGTGATAGACAGTTATGAGCTGATTTTTGTTCTTTCGGGAACAATATACTTGTTTGAAGAGGATAAAAAGTACGAGTTGCATACAAATGAATGTATATTGCTTGAACCGGGTAAAAAGCATGGAGGGTACTGTGAAAGCAACGGTTTAACATCGTTTTATTGGTTACATTTTCGTACCGATTATACAATGCCGTTTAAAACCTTCGTTGACGCCGATTTTTATGACTTGAAATACCTGCTGAAAAAACTGCTTCATATGTCAAAAACGCCCATATACAATACAGAAGCCTTAGATGCGGCGTCATTTTTGATTTTTAATGAATTGCAAAACTTAACCTCATTCGAATCGGGCAACAGCTTCGCAAATAAAGTTGCCGAATATATCAGAATGAAAATTAATAAAAATGTATCTGTTTCTTCGGTTGCAAAACACTTTGGATATAATCCCGACTATATCAGCAAGCTGTTTAAAAAATTATTCGGTGTCGGAATGAAGGAATACATTTCCGCCGAAAAAATGAAATACGCAAAGGATCTCCTTCTTACCACCAATATGTCCGTTAAAGAAATATCTGCACAAACAGGATTTGTAAATGAAAATCATTTTATAAAATTCTTTAACTACCATGAAGGAAAAAGCCCGCTGCAATTTAGAAATATGTATTTTAATATAAAAATGAACGATAAATGATTATCGCATTTAGAAAAATTATGACTATTGTCAAAATTATTCGTGTAAAATCAAAGATTATACACAGTTCGCATTGATAAAGTCTGCTGAAATAAATATTTTGTGAGAAAAATATTTATTCATGGTGCAAGGTTTTTTACAAAAACGCACAAAACCCTTGCACCCAAACAATTATGAAACGCTTGTAAGTCGCTATGCGGCTGCGTTTCATAATTGTTCAGCAGTCATTAATATAAAAATACTATTCCATATATGAATCAGTTATACAGCAAATCATTTATAAGTATTTTTTCTTCAGTGCCTACCTTTGAAATATAAATCCGGGGAACTGATTTCTCCCATATATACGGATGAATAATATTATTAGAAAAATTTGGAGCATTTGTTTTGCGGTTAAAGATTATTTTATAGCTTTCGCCTGATGAAAATTTAACCTTCTGTTCATTTCCCCTAATATCGGCATAACGTATTTCTATGTCATGATAACCCTTTTCCAATCCTACTGTATAAGTACCTATGCTATTTCTTTTTTGGGATGGATTTATATGCTCGCCATCTATATATATTGACAAACCATAACCCGCACTAATATCATCACGATAGTATTCTTCCGGAAAAATAAATGAATAATTTCCTGTACTATCAGCTTTCAAATAACCGGTATAAACATACAAAAACGGATTTTCGACATCAGCCTCTGATATATCAAAAAGCGTCGACTTTCCTTCTGACTTTATTTTGGTATTAGTTTCGCCTCCGATAGATTTCATATAAAGCTTACCCCAAAACGGCATGGGCAAAGTATAATATTTATATTTAAGTCCACTTGAAAGCTTTGTTTCGTCCTGAATTTTAACGGACTGTTTAATATTCGTATGTGTGTAATAAGCTTTTGCGGTATAAGACATATGTGTTGCCGACATGGTTTTGGGTGTTTTGGTAACCCCTTTTCTAACCGCTCTTGCTTTAACCGTAACAGTATCCGAAATAACAAAAGGTTCTGTGTAGAATGTAGGATTTTCTATAACCGGCTCGCTTCCGTCCGTCGTATATATAATATTGACTTCATCACCAAGCTCATGTGATATACTTACCGTAAGTTGATCAGAAAATTCAGAAATTCCCGGTTTTATTTCCGGCAAATTCAATGGCTGAAAAATGTTTTCTGATTCAATACGGTTATTCTTTATTGAAAACTCAAAATCCTCATTATCAAAATCAATATTTTCACCCCGGTAGCAAAAATTTTCACACCCGAAAATCATTCCTTTTATTTCGCCCGCAGCATCTTTCTGAAGAACAAGACTTTCACAAAGTGCCGAAACATCTCCGAGAGTAATCTGTGCTTTATCTTCGACCGCTGACATATACTGAATATCATAATCCTTTACTTTTGCCTGAGCTCCGACAGCCCCGTCAGCTTTAAGCTCATGTATACTTTCTATTTCATCTTCAACATTTTGGCGAGGATATATAAATGCAACATGCGTACTCGTTCCATTATTTATAAAGCTATTTTCCGCATATCCTATTGAGTATGGTATTGTTGATTTGTTTACATCAGTCTTATATACCTTCATTGTAACGCTGTCCAAAGAGGAAAAATTATATATGGACAAATTAGCAACACCATCGGTGTTTGTTCGAACTATTCTATTGTCTGAGTCATATTCAAAATCTTCATAATCAACCTGTGGCATACCCTCTATTGATTCATCTGCCTTATCCTTACAGAACAATCCCCATTTCAAAGCACATAGTTTATCCTTATTTGTATAAACCTCATCAGTTACTATCCATAAACCGCAATCTTTCAAAAAATTCACTTCACGCTTATGTGAATTATCCGGTGTTGAATTTTCAAGAATATACATCTGCTGCGAAAAATTCATTGTCCTTGACATGGAATAGTCATTTGAATACTCTCCCTCAACATAATCAAAGCTATTTGAAGTATGATTTTTCCAAGGTAGTATTTTTTCATTGTTTTTATTTAGCTCTTGATGTCCGACACTCAGCCATTTACTCATAGTAATCGGACTTGCACCATTAATCGTTAAAGGTGCGGATGAGGGGCTTGAATAAAATCCGATAACATTATTGGCAAGCATAAGCTGACCGTACGCATACAAAACCAAACTGTTAGGCGAATCATTCAATACACTGTCTGTAGTATGTCCCACAAATGATGCATATTGATCGTTTTCATTCCAACCGCTTCGAATAAAATAATATCCCCCGTACGGAAAGGAGTCTGAATTAATCTCCGGAATAACAGTTTTATCTCCATTTTGTGATGTAACATTTAAAATGTCACCTGTAACGGTACCCTCTTCCTTGAGCTCAGGTATATACCCCCAGCTTGTATGATGTCCGTCATCTGCATAATTTTTATTAAAATCAACTGAACCATTCTGAAAAAAACGACCTGTATTTGTAAGCCGCCGTATTGTAAAATTTGCTCTGTCAAAAACCGATTCTTTATAAAAATCACTGTTATTAGTCCAGTATTCATTTTGATACTTTTCAAGATCTTTCATATTGGTTTGAAATTCCTTCACTAACATGGCATCATAATTATATGTTCTTTGACTTTCCACACCATCCGGATAATCTCTTT
The DNA here is from genome assembly GCA_034101885.1 of Clostridia bacterium. Lineage (GTDB taxonomy): Bacteria > Bacillota > Clostridia > UBA1381 > UBA1381 > RGIG1988. Next base: position 39,582 of record JAXEIW010000159.1, read on the forward strand.
GCGTAAGATAAGCCTCTCCGCGTGATATGGCTATCTCTGCCAATGAATCTGCAAAGGCAAAATCCTTAAAAACTTCTGACCATCTCAGCAAAATTGACTGAGTGGCTATATTCCAGTTTTGAGGATGCACTCCATTTCTGACAATTACATCAGGCAAATAGAAATTAATAAGTAAAAGCAGAAATCTAATATAAGGCATACCATTATTGTATGAAAATTTGCCTTCTGTAGCATTTACAGCTTTTGACAACTCGTTAATCATAATAAGAGCGTCTGATGCTTGAAAAAGTCCCGAACCGCTCATTCCGGAATCAAGAGGATATTTAGACTCTACGTCATAAATGCTCAGATAAAGTCCATCTATATAATCACACCATTTATTAAGATATGACGAATTGTATGTAACATATGCTTGTTCTAAAAGAGGTGAATATGTGATGGGAGCAATCATATCGCAGTCAGCCTCCATATTTCCGTTATAAAAATCAACACCATACTGCCAGTTTATTTCACCCGGATTCCCTATATAAACAAGATCTCCGCCTATATTTTTTATGCCACTGTACAACTCATCAGCCGTTGAAAGTTCATTTGAACTATACCCTTTCAATTCTTCCATATTGTTTATATGTTCAAAAAATCTATTTAGAAAAAGGAGAAAAAACTGTTCATAATTTTTTCTTTCATATGCTTCGAAAATATAAGAAATCTCTGCATTGTCTTTATCCAAAACTGCCGCAAATTCATCTGCAAGTTCCTTTACTGCCGCACTTTCGTTTCTGTTTTCAAAGCGTTCCTTCCATACATCATAATACTCACTGCTTTCAGCTCGGATACATCCGTCATTTGATATTAAATCAGGTACCGCATATAAACCATATTTTGCATTTTCTATTCCGGTTTTTATATCGGCGCTTATACTTTCATATTTGGTGCTGTCTGCGGTTAGTATAAACACTTCATCGGACAATCTAACCAAGCTTAAGTTAAGAATACTTGCAAGGCTTTCCGCTTTTATATATGATACCTCCCCAAAAACAGCTTCTTCTTCAGGTTGAGATGAAAAGTTGACTTTTGCATATTCCGTTGGAACATACAGTATATCAGATTCATATACAGTACCTTTTTGCAGCTCATTTCCTCCTACCTCGGTTATAACATTATTTATATAGCTTACATTGCTGTTTTTATATAAAATTATATCCTCACCAACAAAATTGCAAATTTCCTTACTATACAAGTAATTTTCATAATTTTGGGTTATAAACTCAAGCTTTGGCGCATATTCTCGGCTTTTTTCCTTAACATCAAAACTGACTATCCCATTGCCCACCATACTTAAATAAAACGATAATATTTTATTTCCGGTTTCCAACTGCGAAACCACATAATCGGTAACATCACATTCAACCCATAAGGGTACATAATCGGAGTCTTTTTCATATTCATAACCGGGAATTCTATTGATATTAAGCGTTGTTATCATTTCACGCAAAGCAGGTGCATTCGAATATGTAACCTCATCCTCTTTCCATTTTTCATCAATTGCATATACGCCGATACTTATACTGTCTTTTTTTAAATATCTCGCCATTGTTTTATGCAATTTTAGTTTAACACTCACAATATCGTTCGGTGAATCAATCATTCCACTGCTAAACTTAATTAAACCATACTGATAATTTTGAGCGACAGTACAATATGTAATATTTCCGAAATTGCTGTCAGGTCTTTCATTAAAAACCATTGCATCAGCAAATGAATTTACAATTAATGAATTCAGACTTACTTCTGATTCTTCCTCGGCATTACTTGATAAACAATAAGAAGAAAGAATTGTAAAAGCAACAAATAAACTCAATAATCTTTTCATAGTTTTTCCTCACATCCTTTTTTATAAAATTACTATGAAAAATACAATGATAACACTCTCTCATAAATAATTCAAATCGTAGCAAGTCAAGCAAAATATACTTATGCCCATGTATATTTTTGCCTATACCTCAGAATAAAAGTTCATACTGAACAACAAAGTTTATTGTAATTCAAAGACATCTTAAATTATGCAATTCACATAATTCCTAATGATGTCTTTGAATTACCTGCTATAATATTTCCTATTTATTTGAGATAAGACTACTCTGTTTTATAATAAAACATGCTATCCGGTAATAATTGTTTGTTTAAATTCGGTCCTTCTATATAAACTTCGGGGGTTTTTCCGTTCCATAAATACTGGTTAATATTATAAGTACCAAAGTTAGGAACAGGATTATTTCTATCAATCTTCATTTCAACCCACTCATTATGCTTGATCTTTGCATACTGAACCTCACCTCTAACATCAGCAAAATATATTTTTATGTCGTGATATCCTTTCTCAAGGCTTATGGTCCATTTTCCCATACTGTGACGCCTCATTGAAACAACAGACTTCTCACCGTCAATAACAATATTTAACCAATATCCGGCATTCATCTCATCACGCCAGGTTTCCTCCGGCATAGTAAAAGTATAATCACCGCTTTGTTCTACATAAAAATACCCTTCATAATCATATCCAAAAGGTTTAGACCAATCAGCTGTTGAAATATCAAATAATTTTCCTTCTCCCTCACTGTCATAATTCATATCTGCTCCAAACCCATTTGCATTAGCCATAGCTTTTCCCCAATCATAATTTTCCAAACTGTAATACTTGTATCTAAGGCCGTTTTTAAGTTTTGAACTATCAATATCAATTGCAGGTTTCATTTCCTGTTTTGTATAATATGCTACAGCTGCATATGACATATGTGTTGCCGCCATTGTTTTAGGTGTTTCGGTAACTCCCTTTCTGACAGCTCTTGCTTTAACGGTACATGTGTCTGAAATTACAAAAGGTCCCGTATACTTTAAAGTAGTTTCGGATTCAAGTGTCGGCTCTGTTCCATCGGTTGTATAAATAATATCAACAGCGTTGCCCAGTTCATGTGACATTTTAACCACAGCAGAGCCTGAAAAAGCATTTGCTACAGGTGTAATTTCCGGAATATTCAGAGGTTTATAAATCGGTGTAAGCGTAAATTCACCGTTTTCATTTTCAACAAACTCAAAATCAGTAACACCCTGTCTGTCCATCGTCTTATCCTTATATCTGATCATTGTGCAGCCCAAAGCCATTCCTTTAACACCGTTGCCCTCTGTTTCTTGGTACATTATCTGTTCGCATTCTGCTTTTATATCACCTAAAAGCATTACAGCTGTGCCATCAACAGCAGTTTTAAAGTAAACTATATTGTTATCATCAACCGTTATCTTCACACCTTCACTTGCATTATCCTTTAATTCTTCAACATTTTTTAATTCATCCTCTATATTTTCACGCGGATAAATTACATTTATATGAGTACTTTTTCCAACATCCCTGAAGTAAGCTGTGGTGTTGTATGTATTATAGTTGCGGCTCCCGTGTCCGCTGCCCGGTGCCGTCCATATATCATTCTTTATTTCAAACGGTACAGAAGAAAACCTATACATTGATATATTTGCCATTCCCTCCGTATCGGATTTTACTACATTACCATTTGCAGATATATCCTCAATATTAATTATTTTTACTCCTTCATCCGGCGGTTCATTATCCTTAGGCTTGCAGAAAATCCTATAAGTTATTCCGAAATCATGAGCCTTTTCAGCATTAATTTTATCTGTAACAATCCATATTCCAAGATCTCTCACAAACTGTATATTTCGATCAAATGCGGTATCCGGGGTTTCATCCACCAGTTTCTTTTGTTCTGACGCAGATTTTGCAAATCCCCATACAAGGTAATCAGCAAAATGTCCGTTGTATCTTCCTTCAATATAATCAAAGCTTGAGGAAGTATGATTTCTCCAAGGTAAAACTTTATTGGTAAGATGATTATGTACGCTCTGGTGTCCCGTAGAAATTATATTCGATGCCGGACTGGCGAAAAGCCCGTCTTTGGAATAGGTATATTGAATACCGCTTGAATAATATCCTCTTATAGAATATGTAAGCAAATTCTGATCAAATGCTTTCAAAGTAAAATTATTAACACCCTGGTTTAACGAGTCATCAACATCATGAGCGGCGAACATCACTTGCTGAGCATTGTCATCCCAACCGTCTCTAACAATATAATATCCCGAGTAAGGAAACGAATCCGATGTAAATTCCGGCTCAACATAAGGCACAGAACGCTTTTCCCCCATCGTCGCCGCTAAAACCTTTGATGTATTTTCCTCTTCAAAAAGCTCCGGAATATATCCCCAGCTTCCGTGATGCGGTGCTCCTGCCATTGTAACATTAAACTCTAAAGATCCATTTGCAAAAAACGTTCCGTTATTTTGTTTCGTACGAACATTAAAATTTGCTCTGTCCCATAGTCTTTCCAGGAAAAAGCTTTTATTTTTTTCCCAATATTCGGGAACATATTTTTCCATAGCAATATTATTATTCTGTGTATATTCCTGCAAAAGCATTGCATCGTAATTAAACGACTTCTGCCTTTCCACACCGTCTATATAATCCATCTGCTCGAGATAACTCTGAGCATGCTCAAGTGCAAAACCGGTTAGATAATCGGCATATTTAAAATCCTGATAAATGTTTGCGGCTTCAAGCGAAAATCCACTTGTAGTAATAGACCAATTCTGATCCATTGCGCTCACATAATTAATATAATACGGTTCAAAATACTCTATTAATACACATAAAAGTCTTGCAAGAGACGCTCCCGGAATCGCTCCCGCATCCTTTGTAAATGAATTTGACGCTTTTTTTAAAGTACTAAACATAGCAAGTGCATCAAGCCTGCCGTAAAAAGACGAAGCATTGTTTCCCGAGTCAAAAGGTGGTTTAGTATTGAATAAATCTGTATTTAACGCCAAATCATCCATATACTCAAACCATTTTCTTACATATGCAACATTACCCGAAGCATATGCTTCATTCAACAAGCTCTGATATGTTCCCAATACTACCATATCACAGTTCGCATTCATATCGCTGTTATTCCATGCAACCTTATAACTCCAGTTAACCTCTCCCGGCTCACCTATATATGTGCGTTCAGTCAATGTTTTATTATTTTCAAGATAAGCAACTGTTTTTATCCCATTGTACAAATCATCTGCTGTTGTATTATTTGGTTTTGAAATAGAATCAATTCGTGTATTACCGTACAGTACTTCTAAAAAACGCTTACTGTACATGGCAAATGCAAGCTCATAATCACCTGATTCATATGCATTTTTAATACTGCTCAATTCAGGCTTATCAAGCTTCATCATGCCAAAAAACTTATCTGCAAGTTTTTTTAGATTTTCCGGGGAATTTCGGTCTTCAAATCGTTTTTTCTGTTCTTCCGCATTTTCGTGTTTTCCCGCCTCAGGAAGCCCCTCATGCGAAACATACTGCACGCTGTTGTATTTGCCCCATTTTGCATATTTAACAGCAGTTTTTTGTTCATCGTTGAGTTTATTTAAAACATCAATGTCCGATGAAATAATACAAGTATTTTCATCCAGCATTTGTAAGAAATAACCCAACTTCTCAGCTATTTTATCAAGTGAAGAATATTCCAATCCGCTAAAAATATTATCAGTTTCCGGTATGGAAGACGGATATACGCGCTCTGCAAAGCTTTTGGGAATATAAAACTTCCCGTCTGCAACCTTTGTTCTTACAAAAACATCTTTATCATCTAAATAAACCGGTACGTTATCTATATATGTAAGACCGCTGTCTTTATAAAACACTCCCGAATTTATTAATATTTTCTGAATCTCATTCGAATAGTTTCTTTCAGGTGAAGATTTCCACTCAACTTCAAGATACGGTGCGTTTCCGCTTGTTAAGGAATCAATGGCTGCGCTTCCGTTAAAGGCAAACGCTACTGCATTGTTATCCTCCTCAAATTCGCTTATTACATAATCAGTTACATCAACCTTTATCCAATCCATTGTAACTGTATCATTTCTCCACAATGACGAAGTCTTAATAAGATCATCGCCCATTTTATTCCATGTTACCTTCGAATCAAATCCGTTCTTCATTCCATGCATGGTAAGCGATCCGCTTGTCCTGCCATTCCAATCATTGTCAACATATGCCAAGCTTCCTACATGGAAATTCAGATACACTCTTCCAATTGAATCAGGACTGTTTTTGTTACCAAACGGAAAATTCATAACTACATATCCGGGGTTTCCCTCTTCACATACTTTATATGTATTCGGCCAGCATTGTGCCCATCCCAATGTTTCGGTAGGTCTTGATTTTGTAATCTGAGCCACTGCATTTGCAGATATTTTATTATAATTGCTATCCTCTATCTTCTCTTCATTATTTTCCGTTTCTTCGGTAAATGTATTGGCTGATTTTACAATACCAAAGGCGTCATTCGCAACTGTATCCATATTTGTTATTTTTTTAAAAACATCCGCATTATCACAAAAAGCAATCAATCCTCTCTCATCCCACGATATATTTTTGCTCAAAGCCTTTGCTATTCCTCTTATCGGAAGACATATAACTCCATCCTTATATTCAGCACTTTTCCCCATATATGTTTTTGTACCGTTTTTGGAGTAATATGAGTCTCCAACATAAAAAATCAGGTCGTCTTTTCCTGTCTTAACATTAACCAGCCCCAGCTCATCATTTATTTCAACAGCAGCTCCCGGATAATGCTCAAGAACTTCAGCACTAACCATTGAGTTCCCCTCTGAATTATAAACGGCGGTTTTAAGATTCCTTTTTTCCGTACCGATATAAAAATAATCATAGCCTATCGCCAAGAGTAACCCACCATCTATCTTTTGAATAAGTGACTCTGCAAACACTATCTGCGGACTGTCATAAAATGAAAGTTTTAATATCGGTTTTTTCTCATTGTCTGATATATTCACTTTTATGTTTCCATCCGAAAATAACATTAATGAAACATTTGTCTCATCTTTTTCCATAACAGACGCAACATAATCAGTAATATTAATTACAGAAGTATTGTCATTTCGAATATTAGATATTCCGGCATCCGCTTTTTCTATAAATTTATCGTCGCGGTTTTCCCATATCGTTGAACCGTCCCACTCCGAGGATATTCCATCTGCCCCAATAAAGCTTGCTTTTTCATCTTTTTCAGTAATTGTAACATAAAGCTCAGCTGACGCCAGTTCACTGTAATTTCTGTTTTTACCAAGATAAAACTTCACTGCGGTATTATTTTCATATATTACGTTTTCGCATACGGAGGGCAATTCGATTCTTTGAGATACCGTTCTTTCTTCCTCCGCAAGCACAAAATTCGGCAGCATGTTAAAAATAATACATATGGTAAAAAATATAACTGCACTTTTCCTTTTCATTATAACCTCCGTTCTGCCGCCATGCACCGGCATATATAGTAATTAAACATCTCTTATTTACATAACAAAGAATAATAAAGGATTAGGATACCTTCATCTCATACTGCGTCTAAATAATGCTCACTGAATAAAGCTTGCGTAAACAATTGAATCTTCAGTAAACAGATTTAAAAGGTATCCTCTCCTTATTTATTCAACAATTGAAATATATATGAAGTTTGCATTAACACCGCCGACAATACAAACCCTACAGTTCGGATAAATATCCGTTTTCTCTGCCTTTTCAAGCTTTCCTGTTTTTGTATTGTACATAGTCACAAGAACATTCTTACTCGGCCAAGGAGTTGATCGTATCATTTCTCCGTCTTTGCTGACTATAGTGAATGCTCTGTTTCCCGCTTTGCCTAAATACCCACAAAAAACATATGGATGGTAGATACCGGCAAGATATTTAAATTCAGAAAATTCACTCTGACGAAAAACAATCATATAATCCGTTATTATATTTTTACCGTTTATCGTATATAAGAGTACATCGCCGGGTTTTATTTCCGATGCCTTTACAGTGCCCTCCTTCTCTGTTGAAATGGTAGCGCTGCCCGTATTCGTTAATTCTGAATCTTCGAATTTATAGCTTTCATACGCTCCGGCTTTATTATATCCATTAACAACAGTTACAACTTCCTCCAATGTTTCGTCATATTCTGTACTTACATCAGTTACCGCAAGATAATCACTGCTTTGACCCAGTGCATATGTTGCATTTATTTTGGTAGTTGATTCAAAAACAACTGTTTCGGCGTAACCGAATTCATCCACTCCATAAACCTTTATTGTAGGCAACGACATACTATCAGTACTCTTTATTGTTGAATCAAATAAATTACCGTACATGCAATTTTTTTCATTATCTGAAATATAAAATACCTTTGTTTGTGTACTGTCTACCCAATAGGAACAGTGATCCTTGTCTGCACCGCTGTTAAAAATATTTCCCATATAATATCTCGTTTTGCCACTTGATTTACCGTTTAAAATAAATCTATCCGTTTCTCCCCAGTTTTTAAGATAATTTCCTCCCGAATAGCTGTAATCACTGTATTCAAAAGCAGTAACAATCTTGCTGATACAGTTATCACTTCTTACCTTTAATCTTACAAGCTGCTGTTTAAAAGATCCATCACTGTTCAAAAAACAGCTTCGTAAATCATCTGAATTGATTTTTCTTGTTTCAACTCCGTCCTGTTCAAGAGTTACACGGTCCTTTAATGTAAACAGCTCCGTTTTATTGCTGTCCGTAAACGCCTTAAGTACCCACTCATCTGTATCTTCGTTTTTAAATATATTAAATATATATCCGTATTTGTCCGATATTTGTACATTGTAATCTACCACTTTTCCTAAAAAGTCTAAATAAAAGGTTCCTGCGGATGAAGAGTTTATTCTGCTCTTAAGACTTTTGTCAATTTTATATCGAACACCGTTTATTACCGTTTCATCATCACTTACTGAGCTTACACTGCCTGTAATTACATTGTCTGAGAGTACAAAAATAATTTTTTCCTTGTTCTTTGTCTCAGCAATTGATAATACATTATTTTCACTTATGCTTTCAGGATTCAAAATATTAAAAGTTTTATCATAAGTCTGCATTTTATTATCATTATATTTTATAACCGTTCCGTCTTTAAATATCATTTGCTCAGATATATTGGAATATGCATTTACAATTCTGAATGTAAATTTCCATACCGAAACAACATCTGCCACATTATCTCCATTATTATCTGTTAAAATAACATATCCGTCATTTTCTGTCGGGAAATCAGACGCATCCGGATTATTATTTGGCAGACCGTTATAAAGAATATACGCATTGGAGTCAATTTTCTTTGTTATATCCCTACCTGTTTCATTTGAATATGTTATTCTGCTGTAGTCATAATCAACAAGATTCTCTGAATTAATCCTTATAACCTTGCTGTCTGTATAAATACTTTTAATAACTCCCGATTCGCCGGTTTCTTCCGTTCCTGTATGAAATGTGACATAACATCCGAAATAATCATTTATACCGGCGAGCTCCGTTGTATAGTTTTCATTATCTATTGTTATAAAAGAATCAGAAAAATCATCGCTTACTGTCAGTGACTCAAGCATACTTTTTGTTACAAAGCCTCTTTTTCTCTCCAGTCCGAGATATTGATAAAGCCATGTATCCTTTTCATCTCCTCCGGAATATGTAAACTTTCCGTCCCCGAAACCGTATGTAGCCATTCTGACATTTACAGCGTTATAAAGAAGCTTCGCAGCATTGTTTTTGGTCAACTGTGTTGCTGAAATGTAGCCTATACCCAATGTTCTTGCCGCTTTTACATATCCAATCGGAAATCCTCCCAAAATATCGGCTTGCTGTTCATAACCCAAGGCACACACAAGCAGCTTTATAGCCTCATTTGAACTTATAATATCATCCGGTCTGAAGCTGTCCGCATAACTTATTACCCCTTTTTTATATAAATAACCAATTGAATTATATCCCTCACTTCCGTTTTTTACATCATCAAAAGGTAATACTTCATTCGCAACATAATTGCTCTGTCCAATGCATCTTACAATGTAACTGCAAAATTCTCCCCTTGTGACCAAATCATTTCCTCTGTATTCTCCGTCGGTATAGGAACGTATAATACCCAAATCGTCAAAAAATTTAGCTTCTTCACTGTCATTTGAAGTATTTGCCGAAACAGTCGCACCGCTAAACAGCATAATACCTATAAGCACATACACAAGGATTTTTATACTTTTTTTATTAATCATAGTATCCTTCCTTTCCTCGATATATTATTTCATCAAATCCGCTGACTGATTGCATTATAAATAATAGTTGCCATTTCAGCACGATCTGCATTATCTTTTGGAGCAAACATATTATTATCTCGTCCTTTTATAATCCCTTCAGCATATGCTTTCTGAATACTATCTTTGCTCCAGCTGCTGATTTGATTGTTGTCTGCAAAATTTATATCAGCAGAATCAAGCACTTTTCCACCATATTTCTCCATGCATCTTACAAGCATTACAGTCATTTCTTCTCGTGTTATATTTGCATTTGGATTAAAATACCCGTCAAATCCCATTGCGATTCCTTCATCATATGCTGTGGTTACGGCTGCTCCAAACCAATCATAATCTTTTACATCTCGGAAAATATCACGTTTTTTTACAAATTTCACATCATACGCTTTCAATAAAGCAGTTATAAATTCAGCCCTTGTCACATTTCTGTTCGGTTCAAAGCAGTTTTCACCCGTTCCGGACAGTATATTTTTATCTCTTAAAACGTTAATTGCGTCATATGCCCAATGGGATTCAGAAACATCACTGAAATCTTTAGTTGTTTTTATATCCTGATAAGAGATAGCCATTTGACCTGCCGAACCTTTTGTACCGGAAGATGACGAACCGCCTCCTCCCGCATGGTTGCCGCCCGATGAACCGGAAGTAATTGATAACGTCTTTGATAAAGATTTCCCTGCCAGTCCCGTTTTGTCTTTCGGAGTAACGGTAAAGGTAACACTGTTTCCGGAAACAGATGTCGTCGAAATACTTACAGTTGTTTTTCCGTCTGCCGAACCTGTTTCTATAATGCGCCCTCCCGATGACCACTGATATACAGAACCGTTTTCCTCATCCGCATCTGCGTCAAAATATTTTCCCCAGGAAGCGGTAACAGTATTTTCATTCTTTGAAAGTCTAACACCATATTCTTCATTGTATTCCGGTTTTGAACCCTCTATATTGTAAAGTCTGAAATTATCATAAACAATATTATTTACATCCATTACCGATAAATACTTTATTTGAGACTCTGTTTTTTCGTGGAACACACTTTCTCCGTCTATATAAATATTTGTCTCATCATTTGTGCAGTCAAACACCGCCTGATGCCAACCGTTTGTTCTTTTCACCGTGGATAAAGCAGAATATCCACTGTTTGAAATTTGAATGTTCATTCCGTTATCAGCAATTATTTTTGCACTTATATCGCCTCCGTTATCATAAAACCATACTTCTGCAACATCGGCTTTAATCATTTTATCCGCAAGTGATATGGCGTTTTCAAGACTTGTGTCCATAGCCTTTCCTGAAATTGAAAGGCTGCTTTTACCTGTTTCATCAAAATTATTTTCGGTGAAATAAACATTATTGTTTTTTGTCTTATAAACAAATACCAAAAGCTTTTTACCTGCTGTGGAATTATCCCTTGTATTTAAATAGCTTACATCTATTGTTCTGATTCCGCTTTTATCCGCCAATGCCACTGTTTCACCGTTTTCTGTTACGGTAATTGGCATAATATTCTCCTCGCTTATTACGCCATCCTGATAAACACCCTTTGCTTTTACTGTAATTTCATTTGCTTCATCCGAATCATAAACGGTTACGGAGTCTGACAAATCAAGAGTTTCAAAAACTCTTTCGGTGACAAAGGAACATTTTACCTCATTGGTAAAACCGGTATATAAAATTGTATATTCTTTATAGGTTTTAAGTATCTCGTTCGGTATAAAAATACAAGTGTTTTTATCATAAAACTCAGTTCTGAAAGGAATTTCATTTCTCATCGAATCCTCAAATTTGAAATTCTCTTTCTCAACCATTTCGGGAGTTATCGGAACATTAAAAACAAGCGCTATATTGCTAACATCTATAGGTACGTCAACTGCTTTAACCGAGCCAGCCGTAATTATTTCATCTGTGTTATATCTCATCTCGGTAATACCCTCTTTTTCCGTAATCACCGATAAGCTGTACGCATCATTTTTATTTACTCCAACAGTTACGTTTTCAACAGAAATTGTATATGCCGTTTCGGGTAAAAACTCGACCTCTGCAACGGCCTTATTGCCGTCATCATTCCATATTATATTCTTAACCACGTTTTTTCCGTTGCTGTCACTTATAATAAAATCACCATTTTTATCGGTATTCTCCGAAAATGTGAAAGTTATTTTCTCAACAACCGGAACAGCATTTATACTTATATCTTTTATATTTGTATATCCAAAGTCAACATCATTCACATTAAAGCTTCTTGTTTTAAACTTTAATATTCTTGTATCCAACGGCCAATCGTATTCGGATTTAACATTCTCAAGAACAATTGAATATTCTTTGCCGCTCTCAAAATAATCAGAGCTTATTTCCACTTTATCCGAATATATATTAATATCCGCATTTATATCTTTTTTATCATCACGAACAACGATATTACCAAGACTTTCCTCGTTCATTTTCATACCGAAATCAAGAATAATCGTATCATTTACTGAAATATCCGAAACTCCGTCCTCATCGTTTTCATTCCATTTTATGTCTTTTCCCAAAACCGATGCATTTATTGTTTCGGGCAATACGGTTCGGTCCAGATAAATCTCAATATACGGTGCATTATCAGCATCGCCGGCACCGCAGAATGAACCACTACCCGATGTAGGCATAAGCAATATGTTCATCTTGCCATCGCCTGCAAGAGCTTCAGCAGCAGCTCTTGTAACATCAATACTCATACGTTCTCCGGCATCGGGTACCGAATAAACGCCTAAGGCATTTCTTCCTACTGTATTTATTAACGCCTTATAATTTTCTAATGTTATATTATTTTCGTATTTTTGATTTCTGGCAATCAACTGTGTCAAATTAGAATTTGCCTTTACACCGACATTTAAACGAACTGCTTTAATGTTATCGGATTTTCCCGTATATTTACTCAAATCAGCCATAAAAAATCCTGATCGGTTATTCGATGAATTCATATTAATTTGAGCACTGTTTTTTGAAACGGAACCACTTCCGTTTCCATCATAGTAAACTGTATCAACATTTACAGTTTCACGCCATAAATCGCCACTTATTTCACTTTTATCCGTATATGAAAGCTTAATATGTATTTGCGTATCGTTTATTCCCACACCACGAACAACTGCATTATTATCTCCGCCTTTTACTAACAGCAATATCTTATTTTCTTTTGAATTTTTAATAATATCGGTTACATCAACAGAAACAGAGCTTTCACCCTCCGGAAGAACAAGTCCTTCCTTTATAACTTTATGAGCTGATGAATCGTATTGTTTTTTCCATAGCTCAAAAAGGTCGGCATCCACCTCCAAAGAACCGTTTTCTTGCTGTACATATGCATATCCAAAAGCATCTGATGTCGAATCGATACTGTTCAAAAGCTCATCTGTCACCTCCACAGAGTAAATATTGACTGTCCCGCTTTTTGTATAAGCAAGATTAAAGTCTGCTTTTTCAAGACTGTATGTATCTATATCGGAAATATCAAAACAATAAAACATACCTCTTACTGAATTTGAATTTGTCCGTTCACAGTTCATGTTGATCTTATTATTTTTTGATAATCCGTGCGGATTACCGTTTTTATCAAATCCAATATTTTTGGTAAGCGGTAAAATATCCTCCTTGTATTCGGGATATGCAATTTCATTAACTATTTCAGCATATACAGCTGAAAAATACAAATTCAGAAATAAAACTGCAGCTAACAGCAAATATGTAATCTTCTTCATTGTAATATCCTTTCTGTAATCAACTTATTTTAATATGACTAACGCTCCGTTATCTATTGGGGGAATATCTATTGTGTTGTTATGAACCTTCAGTGCTTTTTCAGCATTAGGAGTTACCATTTTTGCTTCACTTACGATAAAATTACATTTTATTTTTCCCGATTCCGAAGCCTTTGCCAATGTACTGATATTATTAACTGCTATAATATAAAAATCATTTCCTTTTAACACTTTACATTTAATATTTTTTATATTATAATCAATCAGCGGTTTTATTTTTGACATTTCAATCATTTCATCAAAGGTTCTTCCGCCGCAATTTTCATCGCTGAAAAGACTTTCCGGTGTTCTTTTGTATTCATTATAAGCTCCCATGCTGTACATGAATATAAATCCACCTGCTTTTGCAAAATTATCAACCTGTTTTTTCTCCTCATCCGACATCATATAATCAAATTCCGGAACAATAAGACATTTTATATCAAGCTTATTTTCTTTTAAATGTTCTGCTTTTACAAAATCAACCGCATATCCATGATCGATAAAATCCCTGTATATATATCTCATACTTTGTTCATAAGAATTTGCAACATAGCAGCCTTTTTTCTGATGTGCCGCCTGAAATAAAGCCATATAATCAGAATGAAGAATTGCAACTCCATTATGCATACGCTCGGAATTGACAAAATAGTCGGAATATCGTTTTAAAAGCTCTATTACTTTTCTTTTTTCTTCAAAATTTTCCGTTTCGGTTCCGTCATAGTTCAGAAGCCCAAATGCATTGTCCTCTTCGGTCGCTCCTGTGGGAGCGTCACCCCGCCATTGATAATACATAATACCCTTTACACCGCTGCCAACAGCTATGTATGTTTCCTGTTCAAATTTACGAGACGAAATATTTGTTCTTGCATCATATTCCACAATCCAGCAATGTTTGCCATGCAATGCAGCACATGAATCGAGAAAATCCTGTATAAAGGATTCCGAATAATATCCCGTTCCGCATACAGTTTGATAATTGGTATATCCGCATATATCCATATCCCTGGCATACGCAAAATTATCAACACCTTTTGTATCGTTTCCCTGCATAAATTGTGTTGTGACGGCTGATGTAATACCTTCAAGTTCCGAATTTACCGATTTTGAATAATCATGTGTTTCCTTTAAAAATTTACTCATTGCCTCCAAAGAAAACAATCGCCAATTTACCCATTCGCCAATTCCTTCGGCGGTAACAGGTCTTTCACGCGGCGGCATATAATTTTCTGCTTCTTTTTCTGACATGATTTTGTTTTTTATAAGCCACTTTCTGTATTCTCTTACAGTATCCGGATGATAATCATAATATCCGTTTCCAGGATAATGAGGCTCGTTATATACACAAAAGGAAACAAAGCTCTCATATTCGGAATAATGTTTTGTAAGCTCCTTTGTAGCAAGCTCGTTGTCCTTCTTTATTCCCTCATGATGCATACAGCTTTGAATAAATGCGTTCCACTTGTCGGGACTAACCTCTTTTCCGTTTTCATCCTTCATTCTGAAATTGTCATAACCACTTATATTCATATGGTATCCCTGAAGGCGAATCATGACTGCAATATCATCTTTTTCCGCTTCTGCAAGCATTTCATCAATCAGAGGTGTATCGCATATAATATCGCAGTTTTCCTTATAAACCTTTCCGATAGCCGCCGTCCGTATTATATTTATTCCGAAATCCTTCATTTTTTTTAAATCAATCTTCATTTCGGGAATTTGCTTGGATTCATCTGTTACCGGAGCTTTGCCCGGATAAAATGACGGATAATAGGAAACTCCTATTCCAAAAATCGGTTTACCATTATGATGCAATATTCCGTTTTTAAATTTATACATTTAGCTACTCCTCATCAAACAGTATTCTTTAAGAAATATTGCAGCATTTTTTGCTGCAATATTCCTTAATCATATTTATTTTCAAATATAAGTTATTACTCATGAGAGCCGTTATAGTGAGTAATTTCGTTATGATTTTTTGTAAAAGATACCGAAATAGGTTTGAGTACCGTAAAATCGTCTATAACAAACGCTTTAACCACATCGGGGCACGCATCCCAATATCCCACTGCTCTCATTTCGGCATCTAAACTGATGTCGGTGTTTGCACCTTTCGCAACAGTAGACAAATCTACATTTTTAGACATTACATTTTCCAATTTTCCATCTCTGTATGCTGCAATTATAATTGTAGGATTATTATATTCATCTGTGTTTTTCTTTACTGTAACACTTCCGCAATAATAAAAAGGTTCATTTCCGGAAACTTCTGTTCCTGCCAGATCGTTGCAGTCATTAATCGATATAATTTCATAGGGAACTGTATTTGTATCAGTTTCCGTCTTATCGGATATATCATAGTAAACTACCAGCTTTACAGGTTCAACTTCAACATTATCATATACCGAATCTGTATAAAATTTTACATTAGTGGAATCCCTCTTTAAAACAGCCGTGTAGCTCTTCTTTCCGGACTCAACCGCATTTTTGAAGTCATTTGTAATATCTACGGTATAATCCGTACCTACAAGATTATTTGAATTTATGTATCTATCAACAAATGAATTATACCATGCAACTAACGCAGCTTTATCCTCCCTTGCCGCAATAACTGTATCATTTTCAGCACCGTAATAAATCTGTGTTTGTATTTTTCCCTTTTCATCTTCATATGTATAAAGTGATATAGGATCTTCATCAGCAATTGTATATACCTTAGCAGTTACTTTATCAGTAGACTCTTGAATTGCATTATTCAAACCGTTATGCTGATATTCCGCTTTATAAATATCTGCCGCCTCAACTTCCGATATATCATAAACAAACACAGCAGCTCTTGTATCGGAAAGCTGATACTTACGTGACTGTGTATAGAAAGCAAGATTATCTGTACCCGCTGACACTTTTGAAGCATCTCGGTTTGAATAGCCTGTATACGAGTATGCTATCTCGACAGGTTTAATATATGCATTACAAAGTTCCGAATATTTACCTATAAACTGAGCAACAGATTCATATGTAATACCTGTCATAGACTCATAAACCTTATCATGGTTTTTTATGGGGATAATTTCACCGCCCATATTAACCATTTCAGCTTCTACAAGGGTCTTTATATCTTCCGCCGTTACTGCGGCATTGATAAGTGATAAATATCTGCTCTCCTTTTCTGCGTTTATTGCAGCATCATCAACATACACAATAAACTGAGGTGCTGTATTTCTTAATTTTGTTCCGAGTTGCGTCGCTGTTTTGTCATTAAAGAATGCTACAGCCGTTGAAATTTTTCCGTCGCCCGCAATGCACGAAAGTGCATAATCCGTCACATCAATATAAATATCTCCGGCAGTTGTTGGGCAGTTGAATAAAGAAATTGTATCCCCAACCTTATTCATCATAGCGGTCCAACTCAAAAACTCCTCCTTTGTCAGGGTAGGATCCGTGCTCTTATACACATAGGACATGTTGTCTTCATATGCTGATATGTCCCGCCACGGTGCTTTCTTTAATTTCAGCAAAGCTGCCCCCGGAGTGATCACCGTCATCTTCAGATAAACCTTTCTAACATAATCCTTCACATCTGCAAACTCTGCTAAATCTGCCTGAATAAATCCGTTTTGATTGTTGTTTGTATTTATACTAAAACTAAAAGTATTCTTTCCTATTTTATTATTGCTATTGGGCGCTGTAAGGCTTGCACTAACAAGTTGTATCATATCGGTATCAACATTGTATGCTGTAAGTTCTGAAACGTCATATGAAGTCTGAGGCTCGCTTCCCTCTGCATAGCTTACCGCAACATATGAGTCGTCTCCGGCCGCAAAACCGAACGCCGTTGTATTTGATGGATTTGCATCAACAAACATAAGCAGAACTCTTCCATTTTCATCGACCAAGTTCTTTAGTTCAATATCTTCAACCGCTTCTCCGTCGACAAACGCAAGATTTGATTTAACAGCAGTATACTGAGCAGCATTGTTATATATATTTGTGTATTTATCAAATAGTGTCGCCGCCTCTTCAGTATATGAAGCATGTGTTGGATTTGCATAATACATTACGTTAGTTTCATTCGATGTTGCATTTATTGCCTCCATAACCGTATCGGTTATATCCACCTTATAGACGTTTGCGGTTCCACTTTTATAAGCTGTTGCCTTAAAGGTTATGCTTTGTGGATTATTTTTCATGATTTCAGTTGTATCTAAATATGCAAACGCTACTTGCTTTTGACTGCCTTTTATGGAACCAATTCCATTTGCTGATAAGTACATTTGATTGCCGTTGTAAGTTAACCATTTTGTCATTGACGCATATTCATAATTTGCTGCATTTGTTATTGTTACACTTTCAGCTTTTGCCGTCAGGCACGAAAAAAGCATAACCACTGCCAAACACAAAGAAAATAATTTGTTTAAACTTTTCATTATAATTACCTCCGTTAATTAATTGTTAGTATTAAATCAACACTACTTTTTTGACTTTAAAAATTCATCTATCTGTCTTTGCAACTCTGCCTCAACTTCACTGTTTCCGGCTGCTTCGATCTTCTTCATCCACTCATCATAAACCTGCTCCCAATTATCCAAACTTCCGCTGGTTAAGCTGG
>JAXEIW010000160.1:0-23037 GCA_034101885.1 Clostridia bacterium
AAAGGGCAAGATGCGCCGCTTATTTTTTCTTTACTATCTCGGTAACGGGAAAAGAAGCAAGCAGGTTGCCCTTTTGAGGGACGCAGTCGTACTTTCAGTGAGAGTCAAAATCTTTGATTTTGATACTCGAACTAATGCAACGCAAAACGTAGGTTTTGCTATTGTAATGTACTTCAAGTCCCGAAAAAGGGCAAGATGCGCCGCTTATTTTTTCTTTACTATCTCGGTAACGGGAAAAGAAGCAAGCAGGTTGCCCTTTTGAGGGACGCAGTCGTACTTGGTGTACTTCAAGTCCCGAAAAAGGGTAAGATGCGCCGCTTATTTTTCCCGTTACCCTTGTTTTACCCTTTAACACTCCCTACTACCAGTCCTTTTGCAAAGTATTTCTGGAAGAACGGAAATACTATCATCATAGGTCCTGCCGCAATAACCGCTATAGCGTAACGCATACTTTCCGCCGGAATTTCATTTCCGACAAGTGCTTCATTTTCGGTACCGCTCATCTTTCTTATATAATCTGTTTCATTCATAATTCTTTGAAGCAGATATTGCAGAGAATAAAGCTTATTGTTTCTTATATATAATAATGAAGTGTTCCAGTCATTCCATTTACCCAACAGCATTGTAAATGCTATGCAAGCGATGATTGGCAGCGAAAGGGGCATGATTATCGAACGATAAATTTTAAGTTCGCTCGCACCGTCAAGCTTAGCTGCCTCAATAAGGCTGTCGGGCAATCCTTTAAAATATGTTTTAAACAGGATTACATTCCACGCACTCATAAGTCCCGGGAAAATATATATCCAGAAGGTATTTCCCAAATGCAGATACTGCGTGTTCAGTATGTAGGAGGGGACGATACCCCCACTGAAAAACATGGTTATCATCAGATATACGGTTATGAATTTTTTCTGATGAAAATTATTTCTTGCCAGCGGATATGCCATAAGGGTTTGTACTATAACCGCTATCATTGTCGCAAGCACCGAATATGCTATCGTTACCTTATATGAATTGATAATCTGTGTCGGGTTTCTGAACACAATCTTATATGCATCCAATACCCATTGCTCCGGAATAAGGCTGTATCCGTTTTGAGTAATTAATGATTCCTTTGTAAATGAAATGGAAATCATAAGCAAAATAGGTACTATATAACCTAAACTCATTATTATCATTATAGCATTTAATATTATTCTTCCAACAGATATTTTCTTTTTCTTCATCGTATTACCCCCTTAGAACATACTCTTATCAGAATCTATCTTTCTTATTATTCCGTTTGAAATAACCAAAAGAATTGCTCCTGACAAGGACTGGAATAATCCGATAGCAGTTGTTCGTCCCATACTCGTTCCTGCCTGCAAGGCACGGAAGGTATATGTATTAAATATGTCCGTCGTCGGATACAGCAAGCCGATATTTCTCGGTACCTGATAGAATAAACCGAAATCACCGCTCATGGCATGACCTACACCCATTATTATGTTAAGACAAATCAGCGATGAAAGTTCGGGAATAATTATGTATTTTATCTGTTGAAATTTATTGGCACCGTCAACTATTGCCGCTTCAAACAGTGATTCGTCGATTCCAACCATTGTTGCATAGTACAAGAGGCTGCCATAACCCATCCCTTTCCATACCGTAACAACAGTAAGTATAAATGGCCAGTATTTGGGGTCGGAATACCATTTTATCTTTTCCATTCCCAATGAAGTAAGCGTGTTATTAATAATTCCGTTTGCCGGATCCAAAAATACATAGACTATATAAGATATAAGAACTATGGACATAAAAGTCGGCAATATCGCTGTTGTTTGATAATACTTTAATCCGATTTTGCTTTTTATGTTATAGCACATTATCGCAAAAATAATATTTACAATATTTCCTATAAACAAAAACCATAACTGATAACATATCGTATTTCTCATCAGCATCCCGAAATCGTTCGACATAAAGAAAAATTTAAAGTTATCAAATCCTATCCATGGACTTTTTATAATGCCCAAATTCGGATTGAAATTTTTAAATGCAAGAATCACACCAAACATAGGTATGTAGCAAAAAATAAATACCAATATAAAACCGGGTAATATCATTCCCCAAAGCTGAATAGTATCGCTGTTTCTCGCACCTGTTGCCTTTCTTTTGACTGTTTTGCTTTTTTGCAGCTTCATTATAATCCTCCATTCCGCGGTACAAGCGGTACAAACCCGTTTATAAAAATTATCTTTTACACCGCCGTATATTTTTTCCATTGATTCGTATAATATCGGATTATTAAACATAGTCGTTTTAATATTATCCGTATACTTTACAATAGACTTAATTAATCTTTGTTAATAACATTTTAACATTATATGAATAAAAATAAAAGGGGTTAATTCCGACTTTTGGGGGGCGAATTCCGACATTTTTAATTAATGACTGCTGAACAATTATGAAACGCAGCCGCATAGCGGCTTACAAGCGTTTAAAAATTGTTTGGGTGCAAGGGTTTTGTGCATTTTTGCAAAAAACTTGCACCATTAATAAATATTTTGCTCCCAAAATATTTATTTCAGCAGTCTTTATCAATGCGAACTGTGTAAAATCTTTGATTTTACACGAAAAATTTTGACAATAGTCATAATTTTTCTAAATGCGATTGAAAATCGCATTTATTCAGTGAACATTAATTAACGGCTGCTGAATAATCAAAAAAATAATGTCGCTATGCGACATATAAACATTTTTTTGATTATTATGGTCATTACTTATTTGAAAATAAAAAAACACCGTTGTAACAAATACCGATTTGTTACAACGGCAAAATAAATTTTTCTGAGATATAGACTGCAATCAGCCTCCGAGATAAGCTTTTTTTATTTCATCACTGCTTGCCAACTCATTTCCCGTTCCCGTAAGCTTAATGCGTCCCGATTCAAGAACATACGCTCTGTCGGCAATTTGAAGAGCCATCTCTGCATTCTGTTCAACAAGAAGAACAGTTGTGCCTGCATCGTTTAGTTCCTTTATTATATCAAATATCTGCTGAACCAAGATAGGTGAAAGTCCCATTGAAGGCTCATCAAGCATAAGGAGCTTGGGCTTGCTCATCAAAGCTCTGCCCATAGCAAGCATCTGCTGCTCACCGCCCGAAAGAGTCCCGGCGATTTGATCCTTTCTGTGCTTCAATCGCGGGAAACGCTCAAACACGTCCTCAATTCCCGTTTTGACATTTGAAGGATTTGTATACGCTCCCATCTCAAGGTTTTCCTGTACTGTCATCTGAAGAAATACATGACGTCCCTCTGGAACATGAGCCAAGCCTTTAGATACAAGCTTATGCGGCTCGGCATGAGAAATGTTTTCACCCATAAGTGTAATACTCCCTGTTTTGGATCTTAAAAGACCGGAAATAGTTCTCAATGTTGTTGTCTTTCCTGCGCCGTTAGCTCCGATTAAAGCAACTATTTCTCCCTGCTCAACCTCAATTGAAACATCTCTTAAGGTGTGTATCTGTCCGTAGTAAACATTAATATTATCAACCTTAAGCATCTTCTCATGCCTCCTTTTTCTTTCCGAGGTATGCTTCAATAACCTTCGGATTTGATTTGATTTCGTCAGGCGTTCCCTTGGCAATAACCTTGCCGTGATCAAGAACACATATTCCCTCACATATATTCATTACAAGATTCATGTCATGCTCAATAAGCATAACGGCAATCCGGAAGTTATCTCTTATCTTTCTTATATTTTCCATAAGCTCCGCAGTTTCGGACGGATTCATTCCCGCAGCCGGCTCATCAAGCAAAATAATACCCGGATGAGTTGCAAGGGCACGAACAATTTCAAGTCTTCTCTGAGCGCCGTACGGAAGAGATCCCGCCCGGAAATCAGCCCAATCGGACATATTAAAGAAATCAAGCAATTCCATAGCTTCATCTCTTGATTTTTTTTCGCTCTTTCTGTATCCGAAGCAATGAGTTACCGAAGATAACAGCGATTGCTTAATAGAGTTATGAAGTCCCACCTTAACGTTATCAAGCACCGACATATTTGAAAACAGTCTTATGTTCTGGAAGGTTCTTGCAATGCCCATTCTGCTTACCTGTGAAACGGATTTCTTTTCCGTTGACACACCGTCAAGCAATATTGTTCCTCTTGTAGGTTGATAAACGTTTGTGAGCAAATTAAATACCGTTGTTTTTCCTGCACCGTTAGGACCTATAAGACCGGCTATTTCGGTACGTCCCACCGTCAGTGAAAAGTCGTCAACAGCTGTAAGTCCGCCGAAATCAATTCCAAGGTGACAGGTTTCCAGTATTGGTTTTTTGTTTATATCGCGCTCCGGAATAATTGAATTACTCGGAACAGGTATCATTTTAGCCATTTTTCACATCCCCCTGTCTTCCCTTTTCTTTATTTCTTGAAAGCTTCAATAAAAGCTGTTCTCTCATTTGCTTTGCTTTTTCACTGTTTGTTAAAAGCATTACTATAATCAATACTATAGCATAAATCAACATTCTGTAGTCTGAAAATTCTCTCAAAAGCTCCGGCAATACATACAATACCGATGTTGCGATAATTGAACCGACAATATTTCCCATGCCTCCGAGCACAACAAACACCAATATAAGAATAGATGTGTTGAAATCGAATTTTTTTGCGGCAATGGTTGAGAAGTTCATAGCATATAATGCTCCTGCCATACCTGCCAGAACAGCGGATATAATAAATGCGGTAAGCTTGTATCTTGTAATGCCTATACCAACCGACTCTGCGGCAATTCTGTTATCACGAATAGCCGTTACTGCTCTTCCTGTTTTTGAATTTACAAGATTTAATACTATAAAAAGCGTAAACAGTATTAATATAATACCGGCGGTAAAGGTTGATAATTTTGATATGCCTAC
Organism: Clostridia bacterium; assembly: GCA_034101885.1. Lineage (GTDB taxonomy): Bacteria > Bacillota > Clostridia > UBA1381 > UBA1381 > RGIG1988. The sequence goes on from JAXEIW010000160.1 coordinate 4,905, forward strand.
GGCACCCTGCGGTCCGTTCATAATAACCTTACCGTTTACCATTCCCAATGCTTCAACGCTTGACATTCCCACATGAAGTCCTGCGCTGTCAAGACCCACATACAAACAGTTAATAATATTTTTTATTATCTCACCGAAAGCCAACGTAACGATGGCAAGATAGTCACCTTTTAGTCTTAATACCGGAATACCGATAACAAAGCCGGCAATACCTGCAAAAAATCCACCCGAAATGATAGAAATTGCCAGTCTTAATGCATTGGATGATACAACATCCTGCAAACAAGCCGCTGTAATAACGCCCACAAAAGCGCCTACACTCATAAATCCGGCATGACCTAAGCTAAGCTCACCCAAAAAACCGACAGTAAGGTTTAAGGATATTGCCATTACGATATATGTGCAGATAGGAACAAGCTGTCCGCTTATTGAATTGCTTATCATGCCCCTGTTGTTTAAAGGGAACATAATAATAAAAGCAATTATTACAATAGCATAAGCCTTTATATTGGTAAGTGTGAATTTGTTTAAATTTCTAATCTTATTTTTCATTGTACTCATATCACACCTCACACTTTCTCAGTCATTTTCTTGCCCAACAAGCCTGTAGGCTTAACAAGAAGTACCAAAATCAAAACCGCAAAAACAATCGCATCGGACAGCTCGGTTGATATATAGGATTTACTGAAAATTTCTATCATTCCCAATAAAATTCCTCCGATCATCGCTCCCGGAATCGATCCGATACCGCCGAATACTGCTGCCGTAAACGCTTTGATACCCGGCATCGAACCTGTTGTCGGAATCAAAACAGGATATGCCGAACACAAAAGTACGCCTGCAATTGCAGCCAAAGCACTGCCTATGGCAAAGGTCATGGAAATGGTAACATTTACGTTAATTCCCATTAATTCCGCTGCGTCCTTATCCTCCGATACCGCTCTCATACCCTTACCCATTCTTGTCTTTTTGGTAAACAGGGTAAGACAAACCATTATAATAATACAAGCAATAACGGTAACTATTGATTCCGGAGTTATAATAAGCTTTCCGTCAAACAATGAAACCGAATTAAATTTTACAACCGAACTGAAGGTTTTCGGAGCACTTCCCCAAATAAGTAAAGCCGCATTCTGTAAAAAATAACTTACTCCGATAGCCGTAATCAAAACGGCAAGTGATGAAGCCCTGCGAAGCGGCTTGTATGCCAGCCCCTCTATTACAATACCAAGCAATGTGCACACAACCATAGCCATAACGATAGAAACAATCGGAGGCAAATGCAAATAGGTCGTGGCACAGAATGAAATGTACGCACCAACCATGATAACGTCGCCATGTGCAAAGTTAAGCATTTTTGCAATACCGTAAACCATTGTATAACCCAGCGCTATAATGGCATATACGCTTCCAAGACTTATTCCGTTAATTAAATTAGAAATAAAAGTCATATTTACACCTCAACAAAATATAATTAAATGACATATACCGTAAAATTCAGCCCGTCATTAAATGAATTAAAGAGAAGAGAGTTTTTCCCTTCTCTTTACCCCATTGTCAGAAAAGACTAATTCATATACCGCTGTATTGCGGCAATGTAAATCCGTAAGCGGAAAAGCATCAAACATACCTCCCTTTTTAGGGATGACTTCGTACATAATGAACTCATAGTCCCGATAAGGGTAAGATGCGCCGCTTATTATTTACGTTACATACCAACATAAACTCCATCTTTAATAACCATACCTTTAGGAGCCTTTGAAACTTCTCCCGATTCAGACCATGTCATTCCTGTACCGGTCAAACCGTCAATCTTGAAGTCAGGGCTTGTGAACTGTTCGATAAGAGCTTCACAAATATCTTCATGGCTCATATCGGCAGTAATGTTCTTAGCTTTGCAAGCCTCATAGATAGCATATACACAGTCATAGCTGTCAGCTGCGAACTGGTTTGGTATTTCGTTGAATTTTTCTTGATATTTTGCAACAAAGTTCTTTGTCAATTCGTCATCAGCGTCAGCTGTAAACGGTGTCAATAACATAACGCCTTCAGCCAATGATGTGTCAAAGTTATCAAGCGTCAAGATACCGTCCATACCGTCAACTCCGAAGAATTTAGGAGCATACATCATTTTATTTGCCTGTGACAAAATCAATGATGCAGGTGTGTAATATATAGGAAGGAATATCAAATCAGCCTCTGCCGACTTGATTTCATTAAGCTGTGATGTAAAGTCGTTTGCCGAGTCATCTGTAAATGTCTTTACAGCAACTATGTTCAAACCAAGCTTATCTGCTTCTGATTGGAACTTTTGATATATTCCCGTCGAATAAGCATCGGAGTTGTTGTAGATTACAGCAATTTTTTCACCGAGATTCTGATCCTTAATGTACTGTGCCGAAGCAATACCCTGGTTAGGATCTGTGAAGCACATTTGGAACATATTGTCCTTACGTTCAATAGTAACGTTACCGTCTTTGTCGGGTTGTCCGCCGAGAACGTCGGTTGATGATGCGGAAGGTGTCAAAGCAAAAAATCTGTCAGCATTTACTTCTGTTGATAATGCGATACAAGGCTGAGTTGTAACTGTTCCCAATGAAACCTGCATTCCCCAATCCTTAAGCTTGTTGTATGCATTGATTGCCTTTTCGGCGTCATTTTCGTCGTCTTCAAATTTCAATTCGAATTGAAGTCCGCCCAATGCATTGATTTCTTCAACAGCAATTTCGGCAGCATTTTTTACAGCCTGGCCGTAAATTGCGGCAGCACCGGTTACAGGTCCGATTCCGCCGATTTTAATTGCGCTTGCGGAAGCTGTGCCTGTGCTTTCTTCAGCTGTCTGCTCCTTCTGCTCTCCACAGCCTGAAAGACAGGTTGCAGCGATAGCTGCAGTCATTAAAAAGCTTACCAATTTTTTTGTTTTTTTCATGTTAATTACCTCTTTCTCAGAAAAAAATTTATTTAAAGCCTTTCGGCTAAAAATACGCTTTAATACCTCAATCATTTTGCATTTAAGGTTTTAAAATAAAAAGCAGCCTGTCAGATAAAGGCTGCAAATCAATCAACTGTTCAATCGGTCAACCCTCAATGCAATAATTGAAGTTGTTTAAACATTTGCTGTATATCCTTGTATCTGAATTATTTTTAATAAACAATGCGATAAAACCGTTAATGACGATTTTTAGCAGGCTTATTATAAAACCAATAATCAAATATAGAAAAACAGACACTGCATTAATAACAGCGTCTGACAACAGCCACAAAAAAACAGCGCATGAATCAGAAGATACCGTATTCGTATCTTTACGACATCTGTTATTAGATTTTTCAGATTTCATTCCGCAATACATAATCCATGCTCTCCTTTTTCTTTTTTTAGATAATATCACAATTTATCCGATATGTCAAGCAATAAACCCGATTATAGAATTTTTTTATTAATTTAAATAAAATTGCAATGTGACTTAATCGACATTTTGTAACTTTTTATTCATTTCCGGTTCAAACTTTTTTTCAAAGACAGTCAATATTTCCCAAGTATTTTATATCTATGAAAGATTACAAATATTATCCCACGGCAAATGCGCCTATTCTGACATAGAACCCTTCTGATTTATCAGCCTTCTTTTTTATATTTCTTATTGTCACCCTATGTACCCTATCTTCAAGCTTTTCGCTCAATATTCCGAAAGCTGCTCTGTTAAACTGAAGAGCATATTTATCCCACATTGACATCTCATGCCATTCTTCATCATCTATTTTGTATTCTATTGTCCCGGAATCCTTTTCAATCGTGTAATATAACCCCAAAAAACTTCCTTTAAACTCAAAGAACAGTTCATCACCCGGTGTAAAAGAATAGATATAATCGGGGAGTCTTGCGTACATATTATTGTATGAAAGCTTCCATGTGTCATCTGCCAAAGTGTTTGCCATAACCAATTCCGGTTTCTCAAAGCTTCTTCCGTATAAAAGCGGCATATTTATATCCTTGTCATTAAAATCCGTATTTTTTAATCTTTCAACAATTATTTCGGAATATATATCATGTCCTCTGTCATTCGGGTGCACGCCGTCTGTAAAAAGTGAATTAAAATCAATATTGTCTTTTAATGCCTTGTCATACATATCGTCACCGATATTTATAAGCTCCAACCCATAATATTCCGCCAACTTTATATGTTCTCTGCCCGACGGAGCATTTTTCATCGCACCGTATTTATCAACAACTGTTGTTGTAGTTGTAAGTAAAATTATAACGGGAATATTTTTGTTGTATTTCTTTACTACTCTTACAATATTTTCCATATAAATTCCCGTAGAGGAAAACTCTGTATCATTAACCGCAAATTCCACAAAAACAATATCAGGTTTTTTACTCAGTAAATCTCTTTTCATTCTGAATAATCCCAAAGCGGAGGTAGTTCCTCCAACACCTGCGTTTATACATTCAAAATCCGTATCCTTGTAAATATCGCCAAGCCTTTTGCATACCATACGGGCATAGCAAAATTCATTGCTTGAGCTTCCGGCACCCTCCGTAATTGATCCGCCCAAAAATCCTACGTTAATTTTTTTTCTGTCACCTATAAATTCTTTAAAATCCATAACAATTTTCCTTTCTCATACTATGCAAAATAATTCATCCACGCTTTTAACCGCTCCTACCGCAGCAACGCTCATTTTATTCTTATCAAATATCATATCTATAATTTCCGCCACAGAGTCATGACTTACATTGTTAATCTTCTCTATTACCTCCTCCGGAGAAATCATTTCCTTATCAAGCAATAGATTTCTTCCCGCCGCCTGCATTCTTGCGCCTATGCTTTCATAGCTTAGAATATAATTTCCTTTAAGCTGTTCCTTTGCAATTCTCAATTCCTCATCCGTAAGCTTATCCCTTTTTATTTTATTTACTTCCTCCAAAATAAGCTCGCATACTTTTTCAAGGTTTTCCGGCGCCATTCCCGCCGCAATACCGAAAAATCCCGTATTGATATATGCGGAATGATATGCATAAACCGAATATGCAAGCCCCTGCTTTTCTCTTATATTCTGAAACAGACGAGAGGACATTCCGCCGCCGAACACATTATTGAAGGTTAGCAGGCTGTATACTCTGTCATCTCTCACATCAATACTCTCAAATGCGGCAATAAGCTGTACCTGTTCGCAATCCTTTTCCCTTACAACGGTATTTCCGGCAATATATTTACAGTCATAAACATCAACCTTGTTGTCCATCATTTCTTTGCAGCCGAAATACTTTTCAAGAAGGACAAATAACTTATCATCAAAATTTCCCGATATTGAAATAACAGTGTTTGCGGAAGTGTAGTGAGAATTAATAAAGTTCCTCATATTTTGGGGATTAATTCCCTCAAGGCTCTCCTTTGTTCCCGTTATCGTTCTTCCCATAGAGGTATCTCCGTAGCAAGCTTCAAAAATCAGATCGTTTACCACTTCCTCCGGCTCGTCTTCATACATACTTATTTCCTCGCAGATTACTCTGCGTTCCAAATCCATATTATCTTTGTCAAGTCTTGACGAAAAAATCATATCACTCAGAACATCAAGAGCAATTTCGGTATGCTCGTCAAGAGTTTTTGTATAATAGCAGGTATACTCCCTTGTTGTAAACGCGTTTATCTGTCCGCCGATAGAATCTATTTCATATGCTATCTGCTTTGCCGAACGCTTGTCTGTTCCCTTAAACAGCATATGCTCGATATAGTGCGACATTCCGTTTTCGGCTTTTGTTTCACATCTTGAGCCGCTTCCTATCCATACGCCTATTGATATTGACCTGACATACGGTATTTTCTCGCAAACGACTCTGATTCCGTTTGATAATTTTGTTATTTTATGCATATATACTGTTCAATCCTTACATACTTTATTTTATAAATTTAATTATCCTCAGTTTTCCGTTATACTATTCAAGACACCCTTCGGTGTCTTGAATAAAATATATATTTGAATAAAGAACATATTCCCGGTTCGGCAGAATAATACATTACCGCCAAATCAAATTTTTCCCCGGCTGTCCGAACTTATATGCTCAGCCGGTCCTTGATATACTCAACTGCATCCTTCTTTGCCTGCTCAATTGTCTTTTCTTCAGAATTTTCGGCAATTCTGAGTTTGTATTCAACAATACCCTCGGAGCATTTTTTACCAACCACGATTCTTAAAGGAATACCTATCAAGTCCGCGTCCTTAAATTTAACTCCGGCACGCTCCGCTCTGTCATCAAGCAGTGCTTCAATTCCGCTGTTATTCAAATCATTGTATATTTCTTCGGCAAGCTTCATTTGTTCTTCGTCCTTATAATTTACAGGAACAACTATAACGTGATAGGGAGCTAAAGCAACAGGAAGTATCATACCGTTTTCATCATAGTTCTGTTCTATTGCCGCAGCAATACATCTTGTTACTCCAATTCCGTAGCAGCCCATTATAACAACATTTGATTCGCCCTTTTCATCGGTGTAATTAAGTCCCAGCGCCTTTGAATATTTTGTACCCAGCTTAAATATATGTCCGACCTCAATACCCTGAGCCGTCTTTATGGGTTTTCCGCATTTTGGACATTTGTCACCGTCGGTTATAACTCTTATATCGGCAATCTGCGTTGGTGTAAAATCACGGTTAATATTTACATTTTTGAAATGATACCCGGTTTCGTTTGCTCCGATAATAAAGTTTTTCATTTCCGCAACTTCCAAGTCTGCATAAACTTCAATGTCAAGTCCTATAGGTCCGGCAAATCCAACCTCTGCGTTTGTAAGCTTTCTTACCATAAACGGTTCTGCAAGCTCAAGGTCATCAACACAGCCCACAAGATTTTTGAGTTTTACCTCATTGATTTCCCTGTCCCCTCTTACCATTGCGGCTATATACCTGTCATCTGCCTTATATATCATGGTTTTTGCAAAAACATAAGGCTTTGTTCCGAAAAATTCAACCAATTCATCAATTGTATGTACATTCGGAGTTTCCACCTTTTCAAGGGGCAAATCACCCTGTACATATTCTTTTTCTTCGGGAATACACTGTGCTTTTTCATAATTTGCAGCATATCCGCAGGTATCACAGTAAGCTATTCCGTCTTCTCCCACCGGAGATTTAACCATAAATTCCTGAGAACCGCTTCCGCCCATTGCTCCCGAATCGGCGTCAACAATAGTAAAATCAAGCCCCATTCTTTTAAATATTCTGCAATATGCCTCATACATCTTTTTATATGATTCGTCAAGACCTTTTTCATCCTTGTCAAAGCTGTAAGCGTCCTTCATGACAAACTCGCGTGTTCTCATAACACCGAATCTCGGACGAGCTTCATCTCTGTACTTTGTTTGAATCTGATATAAAATCATAGGGTATTCCTTGTATGAACGTACTTCATTTATTACGGTTTGGGTAAACAGCTCCTCATGAGTAGGTCCGAGACAAAAATCCCTGTCGTTTCTGTCCTTCAGCTTAAACATATTATCGCCGAACACATCCCAGCGTCCCGATGCCTGATACACCTCTGCCGGCAGCAATGCCGCCATAAGCAATTCCTGCGCACCGGCTCTGTCCATTTCCTCTCTGACAATCTGCTCCGCCTTTCTTTCGCTTCTGAGTCCCAGCGGAAGATATGAATAAATTCCTGCCGCAAGCTTTCTTATATATCCGGCTCTGAGCATAAGCTTATGGCTCGTTATCTCCGCATCCGAAGGTACCTCTCTCAATGTAGGCACCAATAATTTTGACATTCTCATTTTTCTCTACAATCCTTTCACATATTTAAATAACCCGAATTATCAGACAATCTCCGCACCGCTCTGAATATCTTTAATTGTGGTGAGTGCCGTAAGCTGTCCGTCATGCTCCGCAGATAATATCATTCCGCAGGATTCCAAGCCCATCATCTTTCTCGGCTTAAAGTTAGCTATAAACACAACATTTTGTCCTATAAGCTCCTCCGGCGTATGATATTTTGAAATACCGGAGAGTATCTGTCTTGTTTCATTTCCGACCTGCAAGGTAAATCTTAACAGTTTTTCCGATTTCTTAACCTTTTCACATTCGATAACCTTGCCCACTCTTATATCAAGCTTTTCAAAGTCCTCAAAATCAACATAATCTTTAAAGGGTGCAATTTCTACCTTTGGCTCCTCCGGCTCATTTTCCGCCGCAAGCTCCTCCATTTTTTTGTCAATATCTATTCTTGCAAAAAGCGGTTCGGGATTTGCCACCTTTGTTCCCGGCTTAAGCTTTCCGAAATTCTTAATGCTTTCGTATGAAATATCTTCCGCATTAATCTGCTGCTTTATAGCCTCTGCGGTAGATGGCATAAAGGAGGATAAAAGGGAGGCTATAATTCTTATCGTTTCGGCAAGATTATATAATACCGCTCCCAATCTCGGCTTTGTTTCCTCATTCTTGGCAAGAATCCACGGGGTTGTTTCATCTATATACTTATTTGCTCTGTCGACAATCTTCCATATTTCATCAAGGCTGTCCGCAATATGCCACGTTTTCATTTTTTCCATAACGGCGGCAATTGCTTTGTTTACCGTTTCCGCAAGGTCGTTGTCTATTTCCTCTTTAACGCTGTTATCCTGCAATACTCCGTCAAAATATTTGTTAATCATGGCAACTGTTCTGTTTACAAGATTTCCGAGAGTGTTTGCAAGGTCGGTATTATATCTGGTAATAAACACCTCATAAGTAATATTTCCGTCCTGTGCAAAAGGCATTTCATGCAGTGAATAATATCTTACGGCGTCTACACCGAAATGTCTTACAAGATCCTCCGCATAGATAACATTTCCTCTTGATTTTGACATTTTTTCTTCACCGAAAAGCATCCAGGGATGACCGAAAACCTGTTTCGGCAGCGGCTCACCCAACGCCATAAGCATAATAGGCCAATAGATTGTGTGAAAACGCAGAATATCCTTGCCTATAATATGAACGTCGGCAGGCCAGTATTTTTTGTAAAGCTCTCCCTTTTCATCGGTCGAATATCCCAACGCCGTAATATAGTTTGAAAGTGCGTCAATCCAAACGTATATAACGTGTTTTTCGTCAAAGGGAACGGGTATTCCCCAGTTAAAGCTTGTTCTTGAAACGCACAAATCCTGCAATCCCGGCTTTAAGAAGTTGTTTACCATTTCCTTTTTTCTCGATTCGGGCTGTATAAAATCAGGATTTTCTTCAATATGTTTCATCAGTCTGTCCTGATATTTGCTCATTTTAAAGAAATATGCTTCTTCCTTTGTCTTTTTAACCTCTCTGCCGCAGTCGGGGCATTTTCCGTCAACAAGCTGAGTTTCTGTCCAGAAGGATTCGCAGGGTGTACAATACCAGCCTTCATATTCCGACTTATAAATATCACCCTGATCATACAGCTTTTTGAAAATCTTCTGAACTGCCTTAACATGATAATCGTCGGTTGTTCTGATAAATTTATCATAGCTTATATTAAGCATATCGGCAATATCCTTAATCTGTCCTGCAATCTTGTCAACATATTCCTTTGGGGTAATTCCTTCCGCTTCGGCAATCTCCTGAATTTTCTGTCCGTGTTCATCGGTTCCGGTCAGAAAAAACACATCATCTCCGATATAACGGCGATACCTTGCAATCGCGTCGGTGAGGATAATCTCATATGTGTTTCCGATATGCGGTTTTCTTGAGGTATACGCTATAGCCGTTGTAATATAAAACTTCTTTTTTTCCATTACTCTCTTCTCCTTATCTCATAGTTATAAATTGAAATAATTCTTTTATTTCATTTCTTATCATTATAAATAATTTTTTTATCACATGAATTAATCCGTCAAAGGCTCCCGCCTTGTAAAAGCTTATAATAAGCATTAACAAAATCGGTCCCAAAATCATTCCGCCCAGTGAAAATACTCTGTATCCCACATACATTGCCATCAAAGTAAGCAAAGGATTCATTCCGATTTTACTGCTGACGATTTTCGGTTCTATCATTTGTCTTGTAAGCGCCAGGGAAATATATATTATAACCATTCCTATTCCTATTTTTATATCTCCGCTGATAAACCCTATTGCCGCCCACGGTATCAATATTGCTCCGCTTCCGAAAAAGGGAAGTGCGTCAAATATAGCTATACCCAAAGCAATAAGCATTGCATACTGAACATTAAGTATAAGCAGTCCCACCATAATTATTACAAACGCAACGGACATTATTATGAGCTGTGCTTTCACATATCCGCCGAGATATTTTTTAATTTCCACCCCGACCTTTTTTATGCCGTTAAGCATTTTCCCCGGTATAAGCTTATTCAGGAAATTATGCACGGTATTTTCATCGGAAATCATAAAATACAATGAAAGTATGAAAACGATTACCCCTATAAAAATACTTGGCAAAGATTTTGCAAAATTTCCCGCACCCGACATTACAGGCTTATAATTTTTGTTAATAAATCCCGCTATATTGTCTTTTATATCCTTTCCGATATTATCAAACACATTTTGTATATCACCCGGCAAATTAATATAAAAATCGGACAGGTCATTCTTTAGATTTTCAAAAAAAACCAATGCATTCTGATAAAGATCCGGAACCTGAATGTATAAGCTCTTTATTTCGGAAACAAGCTTCCATATTATTCCTACCAAAGCACCTCCGACAATACCCACAATCAGTATAATAACCAATACTGCCGTAAGCCCTTTGGGAAGTTTAAATTTGTTTTGCAATTTATCCGCAAGGGGATTTGCAGCAAAGGATATAATCAAAGCCAGCAAAAACGGAGCAAACAGGCTTATTAAATAAAAAACACCATCAATAATATTTGGTAAAAATATTACCGCACATACAGCTGCAATCAGCATAATAACAGCCGTAACAGTCATTTTAACAGCAAATTTTTTAAATTTCATTAAGCATCACTCCATACTGCCGTCATAGGGCAGAATACATTTTTATTCAAACTTATGAACATTAATTTTTTCGCAAAACCAAAGTTTGAAAGAAAATTGTTCAGATTGTACGTCCGCACGAACGCCGTGTATGTTTATACTCAAGCGAGCGCGGGCGTGCGAGATGAGCGATTTTTCAAACTTTGTCCTTGTCCAGGAAATGTTCCATTAACCTATATCCTTGTTCTATAAATATTCCGGTTTCTTTAGCATTATTTTCGCTGTAGGTTTTTCCCGTATTTTCTTCCTTTTCGGAATTATAAATTATATAAGGTATAGGATCGCTTACATGAGTTTTTAAGCTTATCGGAGTGGGATGATCGGGCAAAATCATCATTTTATATTCAATACCCGCTTTTTCAAGCTTATCCTTTAAATAGCCGATAATCTTTTCATCAATCATCTCAACGGCATATTTTTTATTTTCTGCCTCACCTCTGTGACCGCATTCATCGGGGCCTTCGAGATGAATATACACAAAGTCCGAACCGTCCTCCGTCAATGCTTTAAAAGCTGCATCGGCTTTTCCTTTGTAGTTGGTATCAAAATTTCCGTTTGCACCCTCAACATCAATTGAGTCCATTCCGGCAAGTATGGCAATTCCCTTTATAAGGTCAACGGCGGAGATAACGCTGCCCTTAATTCCGAATTTCTTTTCAAAATTCTCCAAAGCCGGCTTTGTTCCCTCGCCCCACGGCCATATTGAGGTTGCAGGTCTTTTTCCCTCTGCAACTCTCTTTTTGTTAACCGGATGATCTTTTAAAACCTTAACGCTTCTTTTCATCATATCGAGCAGCTGCTCTGCACCGTCACCCTCAGGCAGATGTCCGGCAATTTTTCTGTCCGATATATCATGAGGCGGTGTAAGCTTTACATTTGTGGAACCGTTATCCCATACAAGCAAATGTCTGTAGCTGACTCCCGGATAAAAAGTACACTCATCGGTATGAAGCTCGTCATTTACGGCTTTCATTAGCTCTCTTGCTTCCTCCGTTGTTATTTCTCCCGCCGAATAATCAACCATTGTCTTATCCTCATAATTTTCTTCATCGGACAGGGTAACAAGGTTTGTTCTGAAGGTTACGTCGGTATCCTTAAGCTCTACTCCGATGCTTGCAGCCTCAAGAGGTGAACGTCCGCTGTAGCAATTCTTTGTGTCATATCCCATAACAGAAAGATTTGCAACGTCGCTTCCTGGTTTCATTCCGTCGGCTACGGTTTTCACCATTCCCAATTCTCCGTGAGCCGCCATATAGTCCATGTTTGGCTTTTTAGCCGTTTCCAACACGGTCTTTCCTCCAAACTCTCCGACCTCATAGTCAGCCATACCATCTCCCAAAACAACAATGTACTTCATTATAACCACAACCCTTTCATCACACATTGTATAGATTTTGTTTAATTAAAGATTAAAGTAAAATTTTATTTAATTCAGCTTAATATATCACTTTTTCACCCTGAATAATACCGCAAGAGTTCCCGGTCCTATGTGTGTTCCGATAACAGGACCGAATTCAAGATTGTATTTGACATCTTCAATTCCAAACTCTTTCTTTAACAATTCAAGCATTTCATTTGCATAATCCTTGTTCGATTCAACTATCATAAATTCATTTGCATTCTCATCAAATTTTGGATTTTCTCTGATTAGATCTATAAGCTTTTTATACAGCTTTTTTCTTCCGCGTATTTTTTCAACCGGCTCAATCAAACCGTTTCTTATTGTCAGTACGGGCTTAATATCCAAAAGCGAACCTACAATAGCGCTTGTCTTTGTAATTCTTCCGCCCTTTTCCAGATATTTTAAAGTATCGACCAGAATGTATACCTCCCATGAATCTATATATTCCCGGCATTTAACCAAAACTTCGTCAACACTCATACCGCCGTCAAGCAATTCCTTTGCGTAAATTGCAACACCTGTGATATATGCCGAAAACTTCATGGTGTCAAAAATTCTTATATTAGCATTTGGATTGTCATTTTCAAGAATTTCGTTTCTTATCATGCATGCCGTATTATACTGTCCGCTTGCTGTTGACGATATAGCAAAATAGATGACTGTATCATTTTCAAGGCTTGCTTTTTTTAAGATTTCATAAAAATCCGCATAAGGAGTCTGCGCCGTTGTTGGAATACCGTCATAGCTTTTGAGCTTTTCATAGAACTGTTCATTATTCAGCTCCGTACCCGTAACATATGACTCTTCTCCGAATACGCTCATAAATCTTATAATATCAATATCATACTTCCGTGCCATTTCTTCAGGCATATCCGCTCCGGTATCAACTATTATTTTATATTTTCCCATAAAAATCACTCTCTTTTCTTTTTTATTTTAATTTAAATCAACTTACCTGTAATTATACACCGTATTTTTAATCCCATGACATATTATGTAATTCGCCGAAATTCTGTAGGTTTTCAAAACCTGTCTGCCTTAAAGCCTCATAAACAACTATTGCCGCCGAATTTGATAAATTAAGGCTTCTTGCCTCGCTTATCATCGGAATTCTTATGCACCAATCCTTATTATCGTGCAAAAGCTGTTCCGGCAGACCTTTTGTTTCCTTGCCGAACAGAATATAATCTCCGTCCTCATACTGCACCTCGCAATATGTATGCCTTGCCTTTGTTGTGGCATAAAAATATCTGCCGCCCTTTGTCTTTTCAAAAAAATCCTCTGTATTTTCATAATACCGAACACCCAGCAAATGCCAATAATCAAGTCCCGCTCTTTTCAGCTTTTTATCGTCAATTTCAAAGCCCATGGGTTTTACTATATGAAGCTTTGAACCGGTAGCCGCACAGGTTCTCGCAATGTTTCCCGTATTCTGCGGAATCTCCGGCTCCACCAAAACTATATTAAACATACCTCAATCAATTCTTTCCGTTTTTATTCATTTATTTCAAATTAAAATCCATAACACTGTTTCTTAATATTATATAACATTTTTTCAAAAAGTACAATAGAAATATCAAAAAAATTCCTTTAATTACACCATTCCTTAAAGTAAATAAAATATTTTATACATTTTTCACAAATATACATATAAAATATGAGATATTGTTTTTTCTTTTATAGATAATACAAAAAAAATTTAGATATATTTGGAATAAAAATATAATTTAAATATGTTTTTTTATTACAGTTTATGTAATTTGCGTTAATTCTAAAAAAAGTATTCCCAAAATTAAATAAATATAGTATAATGTAATAAAGAGTTTTAATTCGTCCCGGCACGTTTTTGCGCATACATACGAGAAAATTATCCGATATTGATATGATGGCGTGCCTGTTGTTTGAATTACGCTGACTGTAGGTTTTCCTACTTTGACAGAAAGGCAGTGATATTGGTGCGTATTGAAAAGATCGAATTTAACAAGATTAAGGTAACTGTTTCCGAGATAGACCTTAATAATATGAATATAAATATAAAAAACCTGAAACCCGATTCACCACAGCTTCATAATTTCTTATTTAAAATTATGGAAATGGTAAAAAAAGAAACAGACTTCAATCCGTATACGGGGCAAATTGTAGTTGAAGCTCTGCCGACAAACGACAGTATTATTTTAACCGTAACAAAAGTATCCGAAGAAAAGCCGGTTATATCCGATATTGCCAAAGGCAGAATAAAACCAAAGAAAATACGCGCTGTAATAAAGGAAAAAAGCATTTGCAGCTCTGTTTTTTATTATGACGATTTTGAAACATTGTGCAATACCATAGTACATTTAAGCCGCCGCGCAATAAAAACGGCTTCGTATTTCAAGCTGGAAAATTCCTATGCCTTGACTTTTGAAGATTTATCAAATAAAGATTTGCTTATTCTGAAAGAATTTACCGATAATTTTGAGATAAACAATTCCCTTGCCGAGCATTTTCTCACAGAACATTCTCAGCTTAAAATTTCGGGTGATGAATTTGTCAGCATGGCAGACGGTCTTATAAAGCTTTACAATGCAGAATAAAAAACACCTTTTTAAAGAAATTTACCGTTTAACGTAAATCAATCTTTAAAAAGGTATTTTTTATATCAAATTTAATGCAGCACTTATCTTTTACGTTATCTTCCAACCTTCTATTGTGCTGTTCTGAATGGCTGTGAATAATCTCTTTTTTAAACCCGGATTAACGCTTTTATCGAGTGTTGCCAAAATATCCTTAATTTCCTGCCTTTTTGTATTTCCGTCGGCAGGGCAGGAGCTTTTAAGAACAGGAACGTTCAGTCTTTTTACCGCTCCCTTAATATCTCCCTCTTTTACATATATCAACGGTCTTATTGAATATAAATTTGTTCTGTCAAGATATGTAACAGGTGAAAAGCAATTTATTCTTCCCTCATACATAAGACTTAAAAGGAATGTTTCAAGCACATCGTCATTATGATGTCCCAATGCAACTCTTTGGCAGCCCTGTTCAATTGCGAAATCATTAAGCGCTCCCCTTCTCATCTTTGCGCACAGCGAACACGGATTTGTTTCCTGCCTGTAATCAAATATTACCTCTTTTATATTGGTTTTCTTTACAAGATACTCAACTCCGAAGCTGTTGCAGTATTCCTTGATTTTTGAATAATCACTGTCATATCCCATATCAAGAGTAAGTCCCACAACAGAGAACTTTTTCGGATAATATCTGCTCAAAGACGCAAGCGCTCCCAGCAGTATTAAACTGTCCTTGCCTCCGGAAATACCAACCGCCACCCTGTCGCCGTCTTGAATCATATCATATTCTTCAACTGCTTTTCTTACGCAGCTTATTATTCTTTTCATTCGCCGCAATCTCCTAAAATCAATTTGATGTAAGTACCGATTTATTTTTAATCAAATAATCGATTCCCGATAAAACCGTAAAAACCGTAGCTATCCAAACCAAAATATTTGTTATCAGCAATGCCGGCTCCTGCGTAAACAATTTGTCATTCATAAGCAAAACAGAGGCGATTATTGCAATCATCTGCGATACGGTTTTAATTTTTCCGAACATACTTGCGGCTATGACCTTACCCTCTGCACCCGCAATCATTCTAAGTCCCGAAACCATAAATTCTCTCGCCAGAATAAGCATAACCGCAACAGAACCGAACCATGTAATTCTCCCGATTTCAAGTAAAATTATAAATGCGCTTGTGGTTAGTATTTTATCTGCCAAAGGATCCATAAATTTGCCGAAATTTGAAATCTGATTATAGTGCCTTGCAATATAACCGTCTGCCGCATCGGATATTGACGCAATAATAAACACCGCCAAGGCAGCCATTCGGCAGGATATACTGTCAATAAGCATAAGCGCCATAAAAACAGGCACGAGTATAATTCTGAAAATAGTAATTTTGTTTGCTGTAGTCATTATTTAATCCTCCATTCCGCTTCTTTTCGGCGGTAAAATTTATAACATCGGAATAATGTTAATTACTTTAATTTTTCAACTTATATGAAGCATAACCGTTGCTATTTTGAAGAACACCATCAGTGAAATAGCGTCTACAATTGTTGTTATAAAAGGACTTGCCATAACCGCGGGATCGAATCCTATTTTTTTTGCAAGCATCGGCAGCGTACACCCTATCAGTTTTGCAAAAAATATTGTTGCGATAAGGGTTAAACAAACAACCGCTGCCACCATAACCGGGTTTTGCCCCGAAGCGATTATAGCACCTCTGTCAACTATCATCATTTTAATAAAATTTGCCGCGGCAAGAGTAACACCGCAGCACAGTGCCACTCGTATCTCTTTCCATACTACCTTAAATATGTCCTTCATTTCCACATCATTTAACGACATACTTCTTATGATTGTAACGGAGGACTGACCTCCCGAATTACCTCCGGTATCCATTAACATAGGTATAAACGAGGTAAGAATTACACATGAAGCAAGCGCCCTTTCATATGAATTAATAATTTTCCCCGTAAAGGTTGCGGAAATCATAAGAAGCAGCAGCCACGGTATTCTCTTTTTAAAAGTTTCAAAAACTCCGGTCTGCATATATGACTTGTCTGTAGGCATAATAGCCGCCATTTTTTCAATATCTTCGGTATTTTCCTCCTGAATGACATCGATAGCGTCATCGACTGTGATAATACCCACAAGACGTTTTTCATTATCAACAACAGGCAAAGCCAAAAAATCATATTTTCCGAAGTTTTGCGCCGCATCCTCCTGATCGTCAAGAGTATTAACATAGATAACATTTGTTTCCATTATGTCTCCGATAATTTCGGAATAATCCGCCAAAAGCAAATCTTTTACCGAAACAAGACCGAGCAGAACACGGTTCTCATCAGTTACATAACAGGTATAAATTGTTTCCTTATCAACACCTGTTCTTCTTATTCTTGTAAAGGCGTCCTCTACCGTCATATTCTTTTTCAGATCCACAAACTCTATTGTCATAATGCTTCCGGCACTGTATTTTGGATATTTCAAAATTTCATTAATGCTTGTTCTGACATTCGGATCTGAATGTTTTAAAATTCTTTTTACAACATTTGCCGGCATTTCTTCAATAATATCAACGGTATCGTCAAGATAAAGCTCATCAAGCACTTCCTTAAGCTCGGAATCGCTGAATCCTTCAATAAGCAATTCCTGCATATCGGAATTAATCTCGACAAAAACCTCTGCCGCCTGTTCCTTGCTTAAAAGTCTGAAAAGCAGCGGCAGACTTTCTTTAGGCAAATCCTCAAAAATACTGCCTATGTCGGCAGGCTCAAGACTGTCAAACAGATTTCTGAGTTCATGATAATTTTTCTTGATGAGCAAACCAAGAATTTTATCCTTTAATAAGTTTAATTCTTCCATTTTAATCCTCCATTCCGCCGCTCAAAGCGGCACAAATTATAATGTAAAATTTAAGATTATTGTTTTTATTTAAAGGTGCTCTATAAGCGTTCTGCTTTGAACAAAAACATCAAAATGTACCTCTTATATTTCACATTACAATCTTTCCTGATTTCCAAAAAATATTTCCAAAAAGAAAATATTCACTCTCAGGACGGAACAGGGCATAGAAATTCAAGCTGCTGCGGATACAGATTTTCCGCAGAGCTTAATAATAATACTTCGCCCTCGCCCGTCAGGTGCTATACTTCCCGCACTGCAATTACCTGTATCCATAGTTTCTTCACTTCCTTTCAAATTAAACTTATTCTCTGCAATTGTAAAACT
>JAXEIW010000161.1:0-48505 GCA_034101885.1 Clostridia bacterium
GGCAACATATTTTGAAAATAAAGTGTTTGATACAGTAGCATACAGGACAGGAAGTGTTGCTGCAAAAACAAATGAAACAGACACATATAATTTTGATTTAACAAAAGTACCTGCAAACGGTAAAATTAAGTTCTTCTTCTGGGAAAGTGATGAAAATGGAGCTTTTTCGTTAAAGCCTATCGGCTCTGCACGTGAATTTGATTATAATGATGTTGTTGTATCATATACAACAGGCAAATTCAGTGCATTGGATATTCAATTGGAAAGCGTTGCAAATCCTACATTGCTGACTAAGGAAAATGTTGAGCTTACAAGTGTTTCCGGCACAGCGCCTGAGGTTGAGAATGTTGTTTATGACCTATCAACAAATAATGCGACAGTATATCTTGAACAACAAGATACATACGAGAATAGTTACACAGTAAAGATTGGAGGTGTTTTAGAGTCTAAAATTGTTGATACTTATGATTATAATGAGGCTGTTATGAACAGAGTAAGCGTTAAAAATGTTAAAGTAAATGAAAATATTGCAGCTATAAGCGTTTATAATGCTTCATTTGAGGATGTATCGGTGACAGTAAAAGCGTATGATGAAAAAGAAAATATATTAGCATCTGTGGCTGTTGATGTACCTTCTGAAGCTACGGCTGTGTGTGAAATGGATGTAACAGGAATAGAAGGGATAGCAAGTTACGGTTTGTAAAATGATTTATCAAGAAAGACTATATTCTTATATTGATAAGGGTGAATTTAAAGAGTTGTCATTATCATAACTTGATAACTCTGAAAATAATTGCGAATTTTTTCGGATTATAGAATGTTTTTGTGGGCAGTGTAAAATAAATATGAAAGAATGCTACAATAATTTACAAAATATAGTGTAATTTCGTCGGAAAGATCGTAAATGATCGCTTGCGATTTGTCATAGGAAAAAATGAACGTGCCGGCACACGTCCTATGACAAATCACAGTGTGCCTAAAATTTTGGCAACAGTTTCATCAGTATGTCGTTCATCGGAGTTAAAATTTATTGTCGGCATAAGAGTTGGCATTTTAGAGTGAAATACAGGAGCAAACTTTTTACACCAATCACTTATTGTATCTTTGTCGTATTTATACAGTGAATTAGAGTTGCCTTTTGGACAATAGACCGGTATAAAATTATTCATGAGATCTTAATTTTCTTTCTCTGATTTTCGGGGAGGTATTGGTTTTGTGGTTAAAACTATTATACCATAAGGAGTTCAAGATCTCAACTTTCATTCATCTTAACAAAACATTTTTGTGGAAAAGAGGGAAAATAGAATGAAAAAAAGAGTTTTTGCGTTATTGTGGATTTTTGTATTCGTATGTGGATATATAAATTCAGTTTGTGCGTATAAGGAAGATTATAGTTATTCTGTTAATTTGGAATCCTATTTGAGTACGTCCAAAGGAGTAAATGCTGATTCGAGGGGCTTAATGCTTGAAGCAGGTGGAAATGCAGAATATGAATTTACCTTGGAATTTTACAGTGATTCGGTAAGGATTGAATCAGATGGATTATTTAAAATTACAGTAGAAATTGATGGCTATACATTAACCTGTGAAGGGAACAAAAATAATAACGTATTTTATTTTACAACTCCGTTAAGAATAGGACAAAAGACACTTAAAATATCCGCAAATACAACCGGAACAATAAAAGGTATTGTGTTTATGGGAATAACAGAGGAAAAAGCAATAGCACCTATACCTTTAGAAGTCCCGGACTTTGAAGAAGCTGTATCGAGTGCATTTATAGTAAATGAAAACAGCCCGATGATAATGGTAAATTCGGCAAAAAGATATATAGATTATAACGATATATCTTCTGTACCTATATATCATAATGGGAGTATATATCTTCCTGCAAAAACCATTGCAGATGCGTTAAGCTGTTATTATGAGGAAGACAAGGAAAAACAGATGCTTGTAATAAGAGATTCACATAAGGATTTTCTTATTTTGAATAATGAAACAAAAATATATAATGATAATATACAAACATTTTCGGATATCGAAAAATGGGAATTGAATAATACAACATATCTTCCGCTAAGAGCAATATGTGAACTTTTTGGCAAATATGTTTTATATAAAGACGGATATATAATCTGTGACTATAAATCAAGAGCGCAAATAATAATAACACAGTATTTTGAAGAACTTAAAAAACAATATGAGGGTGCGTTTTCAGAAGCTCAGGGAAATACTTATTTTGTATCACAGGCCACAAATGCAAGCGATGACAATCCCGGAACCATTGATGCACCGTTTAAAACCTTAAATAAGGCTTCGCAGGTGGCAACCGCCGGTGATACAGTAATGATAAGAGAGGGACAATACAGTGAAATTCTTACACCTAAAAATAGTGGTACTGTTGCAAAACCGATAACATATAAGGCATACAATGGAGAGAATGTTGTATTTACAGCAACAGAAACTATAAGTGACTTTGCACATTATAAAGATGATATTTATTTGGCATATGTTCCGTGGGATATGGGTTTGGGCAGAAATCAAGTATTTTATAATGGTAAAAATCTTGTGGAAGCAAGATACCCAAATGCAAAGATTGATGAAAATGGATTAGTTGATTTCAGGAATGGTTTGAAAACTGATCCTGTGTGGATTACAGATGGCGATTTAAAGGTTGATACAAATGATAAATTTCTGGTTAAAAGTGATACTCTTTTACAGGAAGATGAGGATGATTATTGGAAAGATGCAATTTTTGTGTCCGCACATGGAAAAGGCTGGACTTTAGGGAGCGCAGTTGTAAAATCAAGCGCTAAAGGGTCGCTAACGGTGACCGATACCCCGATAAGATGGTGGTTTGACGGAAGTGAAACAGATCCGAACTATGGATATCTTACTTGTCATGTAAATTGTATAGATGAAGCATGGGAATGGACAATCAGTAAAAATTACTTATATATAAAGCTGCCGCCGGATATTGATATTAAGGATTTTGAAGTTTCGGTAAAAAGACGCCAGCTTATTGCCGATTTAAAGGATAGCGACAATATCATTCTTGATGGTATCAAAGGCTTTGGCGGTGGTATAAGAATGAATAATTCGGATATGTGTGTTATAAGAAATTGTAAATTTGAGTATATCTCACATTTTACCCACAGTCTGGATTTCAGAAATTCATATTTGGATGCAAATTATAGTGATGAAAACGGAGCACCGCAAAAAGGTGAGATGGGTATATATATTGGCGGTGAAAATAATGCGGTTATAGGAACAGAAGTCCATTTCAGTGCGTCAGCAGGGTTATTTATCGTGGGTTCATATGCTTTTGTGGAGGATAATTATTTTACTGACTGCAGCTATATGGGAACTTACAGTGGGGCTGTTCATGTAGATGCATTGGCATTTGATAAACAATCTGATAAAAGAGGCGGACATACAATTTTAAGAAATACCATAAAAAATGTGTCAAGAAATGCGTTTTCAGTGCAAAGACCTAATACAAGAGCTTGGGATGGTACGAGCTTTATGCCGTATGAACTGGCATACAACGACATCGCCGATTCTTCACTTTGTACGATTGATACGGGTATGGTTTATATTTGGGGATGTGTACTTGGAGATGATTTTCAAGCCACAAAAATGCATCATAATTATGTTTACTCAGAAGCCACAAAAGGTGATGATATTTTAGGAGCGATATATAATGATAATTTTATAGTGGGAACTCAGACTTATGATAACCTTATATTTTCAAATAGACTTTCGCAGTTTAAAAATATAGTATATGAGCAAAGGAAGGAGTTATTTCCGACTTCATATGCAACTGTTGATTCATGGAATAATGTGGATTTGGGAATAAAGAGAAACGGAATTGTAGAACTTGCAATAGAAGATTTCCCTTCCGGAAAGCCTTTCAAGGTAGGATCGTCATTGGCTCCTTATGAGTACAGTTACACATATGATTATTATACAAAAGGCGTTGAAAATATGTATTATGCCAAGGATGCAAAAATACAAGGGAATGTGAAACTTGATAATAATCGTGCATATATACAAGATAAAAATGGACAAATTGTATTTGAAAATGTAGACGTAGTGAATAAAAAATCATTGGAAATTCTTTTTAGCGGAGATTATTATAAAGAACCGGATAAATATAAAATATATGTGGGTGAAACTCGTGAAAAGGCAGAAGAATTCAAATTGACAGCTGTTGCAGAGTCAAAAAGGCTTGATGATTTTCATTACATGAAAGCAAATATTACAGCTCTGCATAAAAATCCGGTTAATATATGGATAGAACCGGATATTACGCAAAGTCAAGACACACAGGAAGAAATAATAAACATAGGTAATACCGGAATATATGGAATAATATTAAGAACTGTTACAAATGCTTATGATGGTCTTGAATTTAATGCCAAAAAAATATATTGCGGAACCTTTACCGATTCTTATTGTTCGGAAACCGCAGAGTTAGCACCACGTTCGTTAATTCGTTCAAATGTAGACAGAGAATATCCCATTACTATAAACAGTTGGGGTGGGAGTTGGATTGCTTTTAAAGATGTTAAGGTAGAGGAAGTATGTAATAAATTTACAATGAGGGCAGCCTCCGGCGGAATCTATGCGGGAAGCAAAATTGAACTTAGAGTGGGTTCTCCCGACGGAGATATTTATGCCTCGTATGAGGTTCCGGAGTCAAACTGGAAATATACTGAAGGTACGGTTGATATGATACGGAAGCTTGATGAAGGAATATATGATTTTTACCTTACATTCAATGGTGAAAAACAGTGTAGTGATTTGTATTGGTTTGGTTTATCAAAGGAATAATGACAGTGGAAGGGAGGAGTAACGTGAAAAATAAGCGGCGGATCTTGCCTTTTATTCAACATACGTCAGCGCTCCTCAAAAGAGCAATCTGCCTGCTTCTTTTCTACGTTATGATTTGTGCCGCCGCATGGCGGCGGAATGGAGATTTATATGAGTTTAAAAAAAATAACAGCATTATTTATAATGGTGATCTTAATATGTACAGCTTTTCCTATGGTTTATGCAGAGGGGTTTGAATCAATTGAACATATACCAATGACCTCTTTTGATGAGACTAACGATTCAGAGGGAAATGTAAAAAAAACAGGTTGTGTGGCAATGCAGAGGAAACTTACCTCATATATTTGTTTTAAAGATGTAATTTTTGAAGACGAACCTTATGCGGTTGTAATAAGCAGTGCCATTTCAAGTGAATATATGAAAGATAACAAATTTGAAATTAGATTGGATTCTCCTACCGGAGAAATTATTTCAACGGTGTATGTTACAGAATGTATTACTTGGCACAATCCTTTGGAGAGCGAAGGAACGGTTGATAAAAAAATATCGGGCGTTCATGACGTTTATATTTCTACAAATCAGCCTAATGATGCTTATTATTTCTATTTTAAGGCATCAAATAAAGGAAAATTTGTATATAAGCCATATGAGCAAACAAATATTTATGAAGATATAAATAATTCAATATATCGCAGTGAAATAGAAGAGATGAGCGACTTGGGGTTTGTAGATGCGTTTGAAGAAAATAAATATTCTCCGGATTTCCCTGTTACGAGAATACAGTTTGCAAAGTGGGCATCAAAGCTTATTACCGATCAAGCGCAGGAGACCACGGAACAAATATTTTCGGATGTACCTCTTGGAACTGATGGTGTAAATGAAGTTAATTGTTTGTATGAAAACTCTATTATAACCTTAAACGAAGCAGGGACTTTTTCGCCATACAATTTTATAACTGTACGTGATGCAACTGTTATGATGTTGCGTATTCTTGGTTATGAATTTTTGTGTCAGGAAAAGGGTGGATATCCTACAGGCTATAGTATGTATGCATCTGAATGTAAATTATTAAAAGATGAAGCACCGAATGAGCATTTAAGACGTTCCACGGCTGCAAAGCTCTTATATGATACAATAAATGCTGAGTATATAGATATAAATTTGGATTCGGTGAATAGTTATAAGTATGAAAAAAAGAAATATATTTTGGAAAAAACTCGAAACATATATAAAGGCAAGGATAGGGTAAAAGCAACCTTATTCGGCAGTGTTGCGGGAGAAATACATATTTCGGACAAGAACTGCTATATAGGAACAGAACAGTATAATATAGGTGAGTGCGAGGTTACAAATTATCTTGGTGTTTTGTGTGATTATTACTACTTGTATGATATTGATACTGATGATAAGACGCTTATATATATAAAGCCTGTCCGAAAAGTAAAAGAAATATTTGTAAAAACAGGTATAGATGTAGAAATAACAGAGATTTCGCCTACATTAATTTCATATATTGATGGTAATGGCAAGGAAGTAAAACACAAAATAAAATCGAACGCAACATGGATATATAACAATAAAGCTATGACAAAGGCAGTTTCAACGATAGATCCCAAGACATTCAAAGGCAGTATTCGATTGATTGATAATGGAGAGGGTATTGATACTGTTCATGTTGAAACTTATAGAAATATAAAAATAGCGAGTGTAGATGGTGATACTTTAATTCTTGTGGATGGATTAACACGTGAAAAAATAAATTTATCGGAGTATGAACTTTATATTTCAGACGGAAAAGAATCATTAAAGCTTAAAAATCTCAAAGTCGGTTCATTGTGTGAGTTATATATAAGCGATGATAATGAAATGGCTATAATTATGGTAGGAGGCAGTTCGTTTGATGGAGTTGCTAAATCAAAAATTGAAAACAGCAGGGTTGTAATAGATTCGAAAGAATACGTTTTTGCTAACGAATTTAATTCTGATTTTGCATTGGGAATCAAGTATACTTTTTATTTAAATTTACATGATGAAATAGTATATTGTGTTTCAAATGATACAAGCAACAAACTGGGTGTTTACAACGGTGTACGTATTGAAGATGATTATAGTGATGAGGCATATGTTGAAATTCATAATCAGGAAAATGAATTAAAAAGATATAGATTTGCCCCAACAGTATATATAGATGGCATTAGATGTAAAGAAGTTAGTGATATAAGTGCCCGTATGACTAATGTGGGATTATTTACACCCGTATGCTATACGTTAAATGAAAATAATGAAATTCGTTTACTTGATACTGTATTAGATGGAGCAAAGAATGATAAGGATCAGTTAAGTGAGTATACCGAATATACGGGAAAGGAATTCCGTTATAAGGTTAATCTTAAGACGTTTACCGAAAAATCAAAATTAAGAACAATAAGACCTTTATCTAATGATGCAACCTTTATTTCATTGGATAAGGATGGTGTTGGTATTGACAGCTGTGATATATCGAAATTTACTTCGGTTGGTGCAAGCGCTATAATGAAGTATAAATTTTATTCTCTTTCAAGAAATATGAATAAAACAGATATAGTATATTGTGACACTTATACAAAGCAGAGAGGGAAAAATTGCTATATAGTAGATTCAAAGGTCTATACTGTCAATGACAAAGATGAGTTGGGAGTGGAGATCATATATGTTAAGGGCAGCAATGTAAAAAGTCATTGGATTAGTCAGGAAAACAGTGATTATTCTGACGCTTTGCTTCTTTCAAAGGGTGATGTTATTTGTGCTTATGAAGCCGCAAATGGAGACCTTGAAGGCTTTGATTTGTATTTAAAGAAGGATTTGTCTGAGTCTTTGGGTACGAAAGATGCTTGTTTAAGCGCTTCTGCCAATTACTATGGAGATGTCAATTTTGATACAACTGCTGTTTTGGGAACGGTCAGATCGGTTGATGTTGATGGCAACATAGAGGTTCTTATAGGAAATGAGGAAGAAAATCCGAATGAAAATAAAATTATATGGGTTACTCCTTCGAGTGCGACAACATTTATGCACACAAAAAGAGATGAGGTTAGAACATCGGTTTCTTCGGCAGAATTTAATAAGGGCGACAGGATATTTGTGAACTTTATAACCGGAAAACTGTCAATGGTTTATGTTTTGGAAAAATAGTTGTTTAACAGAGGTGCATTAAAAATGGAAAAATATGCGTGGAAAGCTACGCTAAAAGATGGTACGGTGGATGAATATATAAAGCGACATAATGAAATTTGGGATGAAATGGTTGAAGTACTAAAATCGGCGGGGATTTGCAACTATACCATCTGGAATGTAGGCAACGAGCTATTTGGTTATTATGAGTGTGAAAAAGGAATTCAGTATGCAACACGTGTTCGCTCAGAAAGCTCTGTTGTTAAAAGGTGGAATGAGTATATGAAGGATATTCTTATTATGGAAAATTCTGCGACAGAAACCAATCCGAGTATGAAAAAAGTATTTGATTTAGATTAAAATTTCATGGTATTTAAATGTAAAATTATAAAAAGGAAGTATAAATGTATGAAAAAATTTATATTTATGACATTAATGTTTTCGGTTTTTTTAATATTCAATACGGCAGCTTTTGCAGCAACATTGAGTGCAGGTTTTGAATATGATTCAGTCAATAATGGCTTTTATGTAAATGGAGAATCTGATGATACATTATTCGGAGATATGGTTACTGTAAAAATGTACTTAAATGATGAACCTTTTAATGTGGAAATTTGCAAAACTCAAGAAAAAGAAGGGTCAAAAGTATTTAAAACCGACTTTATTCCTTTGGGAATTACAACTCCGGACGGGGAGATTTATTTTGAAGTTTCATCTGTACATACCTCTAACACATTTATAACCGACTCGTTTAATTATTATGGAGTTAAAACATTGTTGCCTGTTCTGCAAAAGTTACAGACCGAAATTAATTCCAAAAGTTTATCGGGTTTTAAAAAGGTTATTAATGAAAATAATAACAAATTATCTTTAGATGTTGATTATTTAAATAAGAATAATATTAATTCTGATGCTGTTATGGAGTCGTATTTATCAAAATATACACTGTCATTACCTAATAATATATCTAATGAAGATGATTTTCAAAAAGCTTATGAAGAACTTATAAAATTTAAAAAGCAATATTCTCAGATGTTTATGTATTCGAGATTTGCATGTCTTGAAAACAATGGTGAATTTATAAAGTGGTATAATGATTACAAGAATCAGATTGATATTGACAATATAGATGGCAGTGATGAGTTTGAAGCTATGTATAACAAAAATGAATTTTCAGAGATTTTAAGTACATACAAAAGTGACATAACCGAAATTGAGACTATGAGGGATAAGCTTATAGAGATAGCGATGTTGACCAAAATATATACTTCTAATTCTGCCGGAGTAAAGAGCGTTTGCGAAAAGTTTGCGGATAAAATTTCGATGAAATATTCAAACTCTTTATCAGAAATACAAAAGGTTGTTGTTTATGAGAAGCTTGCAGGTAACAAATATGTAAGTTATTTACAATTAGCTCAAGCTTATGATAAATTTGCATATGAATGTCTTTATTCAAATAATTCAAGCAACGGTTCCGGTGGGGGGTATAGTGGAGGTAGTGCGTATATTCCGGTAGCAGATAAGGGAAAAGATGATGAAATTGTACCTACAGATAATACGCCTGCTGAAAATATGCAGCCATTTACCGACATGGATAATTATAAATGGGCACAAAAAGCTGTTGAGTATCTGTATGAAAAGAAAATTATTTCCGGAGTCGGAGATGGTCTTTTTAAGCCGGAAGCAAACATTACAAGAGCAGAGTTCATAAAAATGGTGGTGATTATTTGTGGACTTGATATTTCTGATACTGCGGATAGTGTATTTAATGATATAAATATTGGAGATTGGTATATTGGGTACATCAATGCCGCACAAAAATCAGGAATCATAAAGGGTGATACGAATAACAATGCAAATCCGAATGAATATATAAAACGACAGGATATGGCGATAATTTTGTACAGAGCAAAACATATAAATGATATAGTCAAAAATGAAAATGTTTTTATCGATGAGAATGATATCAGTGATTATGCGAAGAATGCCGTATTATATTGGAATTCTGTAGGGGTAATAAACGGAATGGATAATGGTGCTTTTTTACCGTTAGATAATGCAACAAGAGCACAGAGTGCACAAATGCTTTACAATTTAATTATGCTTGGTTAAATTATAAGGTTTTGCCTTTTATAAATTTTATGTGAAGGGAATTGATAAACAAGATGAAGAAATATGAATTATGGTACAAACAAGAAACGCCGTTTGGAAGAGAAAATGCAAGTTCATTTGAAGAAAATGTTGCTGATGACGGATGGGAAAAATGGTCGCTTCCTATAGGAAACGGGTATATGGGAGTTAAACTTTTTGGAAGAACAAATATTGATCGTTATCAGATTACCATGAACACATTGTTCAATCCGTATTTTTTCCATAATAACAAGCGAGTGGGCGGATTGAATAATTTTGCGGAAATTTATACGGAATTTAACCATAAAGAAGTAGAAGAATATAAAAGAGGGCTTGTTTTAAACACCGGTATTTGTTATACACAGTATAAGCACAAAGGCATCACCTACACAAGAGAGCATTTTACGAGTTATCCGGATAAGGTATTTGTCACTAAAATTTCCTCCGATAAAGAGAAGTCTGTATCGTTTAGTATTCATGCGGACATTCCGTTTGTTAAGCCATATCTTGCTGAAGAAGGAGACGGTTGCGGAAAAGAAGGAGAGGTTACATATTTTAATAATTTGATTACTTTGCATGGCAGAATGGAGTATTATAATATACTTTTTGAAGGTCAAATTATAATTCGGACAAAGGGAGGAAAGGTTACAACCTGTAATAATAATATTTCTGTTATAGATGCGGATAGTGCTGAATTAATAGTTGCGGCGGATACTAATTATAAATTTGACAGTAAGGTTTTTTTGGAGGAAAATCCGCAAAAAAAGCTTGACGGGTTTGAACATCCTCATAAAAGTGTATCAGAAATAATAGCCGAGGCTTTAAAATATACATATGAGGATTTGAAAAAAAGACATATTGATGATTTTAATGGTTTATTTTCAAGAGCAAATGTGGAGCTATGTGATGAAATAAGCACAAAGCCCACAGATGAAATGCTTGATGATTATAAAAAAGGAATCGGCAACTTATATCTTGAGGAATTATATTTTCAGTATGGCAGATATCTTTTGATTTCTTCGTCACGTCCGGGTACATATCCTGCAAATTTACAGGGAATATGGAACCAATATGAAAATTCACCGTGGTCAAGCGGATATTGGCATAATATAAATGTACAGATGAATTATTGGCCTGCATTTAATACAAATCTAATAGAAATGTTTGAGCCTTACGTTGATTATTTTAAAGCATATCTTCCGCTTGCACAAAACCATGCGACAAAGTATATAACAAGCTATTATAACGATAAACATGAAGAAGGACAAGGGAATGATGGATGGATAATAGGTACAGGCGGATGGCTCTATAATATATCAGGATTAGCAGAGCCTTCACGTGCTCATTCGGGACCGGGAACGGGTGGGTTTACATCAAAGCTTTTCTCGGATTATTATTATTTTACAATGGATGATGATATTTTAAAAAACCTAACATATCCGGCTGTTTATTCGATGTCTAAATTTTTATCCAAGGTGGTAGAGGAGTCGGATGGGAAATATCTCGTAAAATATTCAGCATCTCCCGAACAAGCGCAACATGGAAAATATTATAATACGGAGGGGTGTGCTTTTGATCAACAGATAATATATGAGACTTATTCGGATACCTTAAAGTTTGCTCAGTTATTGGGCGATGATAATGGATTTATACAAACAATAAAAAAGCAAATTAACGATTTGGATCCGGTTTTGGTAGGCAAATCAGGTCAAATAAAGGAATATAGAGAAGAAATATATTATGGAGATATAGGAGAATATCACCATCGCCATATTTCTATGCTTGTGGGGTTATATCCCGGTACTGTTATAAACAGTAGTACTCCGGAATGGATGGAGGCTGCCTCGGTATCATTAAATATGAGAGGCGATGAATCTACGGGCTGGTCGACAGCACACAAGCTAAATGCTTGGGCAAGAATAAAAAATGGTAAACGTGCATATGATCTTTTTAATATGATATTAAGAAAATGTACACTTCCAAATTTATGGGATACGCATCCTCCGTTTCAGATTGACGGCAATTTTGGAGCGACAGCAGGTGTAGCAGAAATGTTACTGCAAAGTCATGAGGGTTTTATTCATGTTCTTCCTGCATTACCTGATCAATGGAAAAACGGATGTTTTGATGGTCTTACGGCAAGAGGTGCTTTTGAAGTGGGAGTAACGTGGCAAGATAAGTTACCTAAAGAAATTAGAATAAAATCAAAAGCAGGAAAAACATGTAAGATTTATGTGGGAGAGAAGCTTGATGGTATAAATTATATTGTAAATAATGGATATATTGAATTTGATACAGAGAAGAATAAAGAATATATAATCAGATTAAGATAAGATACACAGTATGTGTTTTTATTGGCTTAGTTATGCTTATTATGGGTGATCATATGTTAACTGTAAGTCTTATAGCGGAAACGTATCAGGCATTTAAGGTGCGCAAAAATTTAATCATTTCCATAATATTTTATATTTGGATTTACAACTTCTTGCTGAACAAGAAAATTTCAAGGGTACATTGATTAAAAGCTTTGAAATGACGCTAAAAGTAAAAAGGATTTAATCAGACGTTTGCAAACAACAGTATTTTCCGCTATGCGGAAAATGCTGTGTAAGCAATATATGACAACCTTCGACAAGGTAAAAAATACAGGTATAGGCTTAATTAAATCTGTTAATAATAAATATAGGCTTTTACCTCAAGACAGGATACGACAATGCTGAAGAGCAACCGGAGCTGTCATGTGGATTTTGCACTAAAACGGGCGGTGATTTTTCATCGCTCGTTTTACTTGTTTTAAGGAAAACCAATGCGTTAAACTTCGGGGGTGGGGGCTGACCTCAATTATGCAGTTTCTTGATTATGCATGATTTCTAACCGGCTAAGCACATCAGCAAACATGGATTTAATACTTTCCCGTGCCTTTTCAGCTTCTTTCAGACTTGATAAAAATTATTTCTACCATAATTCTCACCAAGGAGGCTCGTATTTATTTGCTTAACAGCTGCCTTGCTTTTATAATAGCCACAACGGTTTTTGCGTCAGATATGTCATTTGACATAACCATATCATATGCTTCATCAAGGCTCAGCGTCACCGTTTCCAAAAATTCTCCCGGATCAAGTTTTTGTTTTTCCTTCTTAAGCTCGGTTGCCATGTATATATATGTTATTTCGGAACAATATGCCGGAGTAGGGTATATTTTCCCAAGGTCTGTTATCTTTCCGGCAATGTAGCCCGTTTCCTCCAGCAATTCACGCTTACAGCAATCAAGAGGATTTTCATTTTCCTCCAGTTTTCCGGCCGGTATCTCCAAAACTTCACGTTCAACGCCCTTTCTGTATTGACGAACCAAAGTGATGTTTCTTTTTTCATCTACGGCGATAACTCCCGCGCCGCCGCTGTGAGCCACAATTTCTCTGTAGGCTTCGGAAGTGTCGGGTAGTTTCACAATATCCTTTTTAACGGTAAATATTTTACCCTTAAATATTTCCTTCGAACTGATTGTAATTTCTTCAAATTTCATATTAATCTCCATTTCGCCGCCATGCGGCAACACAAATTCAACGTGGAAGAGACGCAAGCAGGTCGTTCTTTTTCGGAACGCCGACGTACTTAAGTGAGAGTCAAAATCTTTGATTTTGTCACTCGAACTTATGCAACGCAAAACGTAGGTTTTGCCATTGTAAACGTGTACTTCAAGTTCCGAAAAAGGGCGATATGTGCCGCTTATCTTTCACGTTAATCTTCCATTCCGCCGCCATGCGGCAAGTATATAAATTATTTCGTATTTATTTATATGACCGGAAAATTATCTTTATTACAATATTCTGTACATTGAAGAGGCATCGCCCTTTAATGCGTGTTCAAGCACCTGCATAACCTCTGCTTTGATCACCTTTTCACCCATTTTTATTTCTATTATATCGCCCTCTTTTACATCATAAGAAGCTTTTACAATTTTGGAATTTACGCTGATTCTGCCGGCGTCGCAGGCTTCGTTTGCTATTGTGCGGCGCTTAATCAGTCTTGATACTTTTAAAAATTTATCAATTCTCATTTTTGGGCATTGACTCCTTTATTTTTTTCTATTTTTATTTCAAAGTCTATGTCGGAAGTGTTTGTGTATTTTACCGACAACTTATACATATTATCACTTTGCCAGTTTTTCTTAACTTTGTCGTCCGGGATTTCAAACTCTTCAAGAAAAATGCTTCCCGATGTCATAAGAGTTATTGTTATTCCGTTTGGCAATGTTAATATGTTATCGTTTAAAACAGGCTTATTGACAAGGTAGTAATTAAAGGTAACCTCATGGCTTTTTGACGATACGCTTTCGTGTATTGTTATTTTGCCGTCATCTTCACAAATACTTCGTTCGCATTTAGAAACCTTTGCATCCTTTGGGTATGCGCTTTGGTATTGAACCGATGCGAAATTTTCTCCGGTGCTGAATGAGTCTGCCTTAAATTCATAGCCTTCCTTTTGTCCTATTCCGTCAAATTCCGGAACATTGTGCCAGTGTGAGGGAATCGGAAAGATTGTATATCTCTTATCGCTGAAAACATATCTTGTGTATGTGGCAGAACCCATGTCGATGAATACGGGATATTCTCCCATGAAGACAATGGCATTTCCCACATCGTTGTGATTGTGGCTTTCATTGTTTCTCCCACCCTTTATAACAGCGGTAAAACCGTTGTCACAGCAAATTCTTGCAATCTGCAAATCGGGAAGAACACACATTTTTTCGGGCATATATGATATATCTTCATCTGTATTCATGTTTGCCTTAAAGCATATATCCTTTAAATTACGGTATATGGAATATAAATCGCGCAGCTTGAAATAACCGTCCGAAAGATTATATGCAAAATTGTACAGCTGTGGATTCTTTGTTCTTAATCCCATACGCATGGCAAAGGTAAGTCCCTCATCATAGGCTCTTGGAGAGCTGTCGGCAAATGAGGCGTATGTATGTCCTTTTATATGAACCTTTCTTATGTAGTCCATAATATTTTTTATAATAGGATTTTCAAAATAATCATCATCGCCGCCGGTCATGTCGCTTATTATTTCCAGTGCGTCAAATAATGCTGCGCCGGCTCTGCTCCAATAGGCAGGACCTTCATCGCATCCTCCGTCGGGCTTATATCCGTCAATAAAGAAGTCAAGACATTTTTTTGACTTGTCAAGTACACGTTTTCTTATATCGGTATTTGCTTCTGTCAGTGCCGTTACCGTCAGCACGTTTGATATTATCCATGGATTCCAGTTGTTCACCTTTGGATTTTCATATCCCATCCACCACATATTGTTAAATCTCAAAAACGGTATTATAATTCTTTGCTGAAGAGTATAGAGAATCTTATCGTTTATTATTTCGGGAACTGCTTGCTCAAATTTATCCTTTAAAAAATAGTATGCGGCGGCAAGGTCTGCTCCGGTTTCTGCGGCAAATAAATCAATATAATGGAACTGATTATCAAAGCATTCGGGCAAAGATGCGTTTTCATAGCTTGTAAAACCGAGTCTTTTTTTGTTGTGAGCCGGTATAACCCATGTACTTTCCTCCATAATCAGCCATATAATATCGATTATTTTATCGGTGTATCTGTTCTTGTTCTGAATGATTTCACCAACAAGCAGTCTTTTTAATAAAAGACGTCTTTTAAAATAGCCGTCCTCGAATTCCGTACGGTTGCCGTCGGAAATAAATCGTCTGTAGTCGTGGGCATACAGCTGAGGTATTTCTTCCGTCAAAGCGTCGTCGGCATCGGCTGTTAAGACTTTTCCATATTCGCTGTCCGCTGATGGAAGTTTACAGTCTGTGTCGAAAAAAAGTTTAAATTGTTCCAAAGACAGAACATTGTGTTGAGTGTTTTCAAAAATTCTCATAATAATCCTCCATTCTGCCGCCATGCGGCGGCACAAATCATAACGTGGAAAAGAAGCAAGCATATTGCTCTTTAGAGGAGCGCCGTTGTATGTTGATACTTCAAGCTCCGATAAAGGGCAAGATGAGCCGTTTATTTTTCACGTTAATTATCCTTTTCTGTGGTTAAGAGCTTTTACCGGAATCATCTTCCGAGGTGTTTTCCGTTTGCTCGTTACCTATCATATTAATTATTGTTTCGTAAATTTTTTGCGGATCCTTTTTAAATTCTCTTATCATGCTGTTTGCATATTTTCTTGTGCCTGCATATACAGAAAGCTTCAAAAGCGGAGTACTTCCGTCATAAATTCCGAAGTCTGCCATATATTCTCTTGAATTAAGGGGAAGAAGCTCGGCAGTGACGCTCTTTTTTATGGTTTCTTCCTTAAAAAAGGGTGCAATATAATTTTCAATCGGCTCCTTTATATAGATTGGAATTTTACTCTCAAAAAACGTGTTCGCCTCACGTCCCATGGGGAGAAGCTCACAGTAGGTTTCCTTGCCTGCCGGACGAAAGGTGCGGATATGACCTATCTTTTCAAGATTGTCAAGGGCAATTCTGAATTCTGTAAACTTTATGTTGCAGTTGTCAAGAACAAGGGAAGTAAGCTGATTATGTGTGACAACTCTGTCAGCCTTTGCCATTGTAAACAGTATAATATACTGAATCATAACCTGATCCGTTATCTCTCTTTTATACAGCATATAACTCCTCTATCCCGAAAAATATGCACCGCAAAATCGTATACATGGCTGTATTTTTACGTTTTGTATCGTATTAAATCGTACAGATGGGCATATTTTTTGTTTTTTTAAAATTATTTTAAAATTATTATAGCATATTTCAAAAAAAAATGCTATAATTTTAATAAAAAAAATAAAAAAATTTTATTAACAAAGGTACGGGAGAAAATGCCATGAAAAAGATAAATTATGATGAGGAACATTTAAGACTTTGCGAAATGAAAAAATATGAGGAAGAAAAAAGACAGGAAGGATATATAAATATTGCCGGAGTTGACGAGGCTGGAAGAGGACCGCTTGCGGGACCTGTTTTTGCAGCTTGCGTCATACTGCCTGAGGACTGTGAAATAATAGGAATAAACGACTCCAAAAAGCTTTCGGAAAAAAAGAGGGAAGAACTGTTTGATGAAATAACAGAAAAGGCGGTTGATTACAGTATAGCAAGCGTGGACGAAAGGGTGATTGACGAAATAAATATTTTAAATGCGACCTATGAGGCTATGAATAAGGCGGTGGACAATATGACTGTAAAGCCGGATTTTGTTTTAATAGACGGAAACAGCATAAAAAACATGAAAACTCCCCACAAAACAGTCGTAAAAGGGGACACAAAAAGCATAAGTATTGCCGCAGCGTCAATTCTTGCAAAGGTTTCCAGGGACAGATTTATTTGCGATGCGGCAAAGCAATATCCGCAGTACGGTTTTGAAAAACATAAGGGATACGGAACAAAGATACATACCGAGGCTGTATTGAAATACGGTCCATGTCCTCTGCACCGAAAAACTTTTTTAAAAAAACTGTATGAAAAAAATTCGTAAATTTGATGAAAGGAAGTCCTTGTTGCAAAAATGAATACTAAAAATACCGGAGATTTCGGAGAAGATGCCGTATGCGAATATTTGATAAATTCGGGTTATGAAATAACAGAAAGAAATTATCACACCCCATACGGAGAAATAGATATAATTGCCGAAAAAAATAACAGCATAGCCTTTATTGAAGTGAAAACAAGAAGGAATAACAGATACGGAAACGCAAGCGAATATGTAGATAAAAGGAAACAGAAAAAAATCATATTATCTGCCTTTGTTTATTTGGGAGAAAATACCGAACGGGAAATGAGCTTTGATGTGGCAGAGGTGTATTACGGCAAAAAGGAGGATAAGCCGTATGTGAAAAAAATCAACTACATTGAAAATGCTTTTATTATGGAAGAATAATGTAAGTAAAAAAAATAATAGGAAAGATTTTTTATTTTTGTTTGTTTTGTGTATTGATTTGTTTGGAAAATATGGTATAATAATAAAGGAAAAATTTAATATGTCACACAGAGTGTCGGTTATTCCGCAAAAGGCATTTTGCCAAGGGATAATCGGTGGAAAGGGAATGAGGTGAGAATCCTCTGCGATAACTGTCGGTGTATGCGTCCGAAGTTTTTATGCCCGTCGGTGAAAGCCGGTCATTGGGAAACCGAGAAGGCAGTGCATAAGAATGTGGGGTTATTAAATAATCTTATAAGGAGCGAGCCACAAGACCTGCTTTGATGTTATCTTGTAAGTGTTTATATGCATAGAGATAATGTTTTTGTATGCACTTCAAATGTTCGTTTTGCGAAGGTTTGATAAGGACTTTGTTTTGCCGCATACAAATTGTGATTAATCACAGGAAAACTCAGCTGTGGTAATTTTAAGATTACCGCGGCTTTTTTATTTGCCGAGGTAAAATACGGAGGTGTCGGACTGAAGAAGGAATTTTAATAATTTATTTTGATAGTAATATGAAACAAATTGCTGTTTTATGCAGCATATTAATGCGAAGGGAGAAAAGGTGAAAAATGAACAGAAAAATTTCAGGAAAGAATATAGCAAGTATTTTTATGACGCTTATTATGGTGTTGAACATCTTTCCTGTAGGCGTATTTGCCGCAGATGAAGTGTTAAAGGGAAAAGGATCGGCTGAAAATCCATATTTAATTGAAAATGCGGATCAGTTGATAGCCTTTAGAGAACTGGTGAATGATATAGATTCAAGTACGGCATGTGCAAAGCTTACACAGGATATAGATCTTGATAATAAGGAATGGACACCCTTTTCGTCAAAGTCGGGTTATGCCACTACCGCTTATGCCGGAACATTTGACGGTGATTTCCATAAGATAAGCGGTTTGGCAATAAATTCGACTTTATCGTATCAGGGCTTGTTTGGCATAATAAACGGTGCGGTAATAAAAAACCTGACAGTTGAGGGTGATGTTGCTTCATCAAATAATTATATCGGAGGAATCGTGGGAAAGATTCAGCAGGGTACTGTTGAAAACTGCGGATTTTCGGGAAGCGTCACAACAACAAGAAACGGCGGATATGCAGGAGGGATTGCAGGATATGCCGGCAACGGTGCAACGCAGACAGCAGTGATTAAAGGATGTGTGAATAATGCCGATGTGACGGGTGCGACAAAGGGAACGGTTGGAGGTATAATGGGATATGCCAAATACACAGACATAACTGATTGCTATAACACAGGTTCAATAAAGGGTGCATCACGTGCCGGAGGAATTGCCGGTCAGCTTCAGAACAACTGTACGGCAAAGAACTGTTACAATATAGGCTCTGCAGAGGGAGGTTCTACGGCTGCCGATATTTGTGATTTTTTATACGACAGTGCAAGCCTTGCCAACTGTTATTATAATACGAAATCCTACGGAGCAGGCGGCGGGACGCTTTATTCCGACTGCGGTAAAATTACAACGTCGGAAAAACTGCTTGAAAATCTCGGAAATGCTTTTGCGGAGGACAGTAAAAATATAAATAACGGTTATCCGGTTCTTTTATGGCAGGTATCGTCGGCGGTTGTTGAGAAAGATCC
The DNA here is from genome assembly GCA_034101885.1 of Clostridia bacterium. Lineage (GTDB taxonomy): Bacteria > Bacillota > Clostridia > UBA1381 > UBA1381 > RGIG1988. The sequence goes on from JAXEIW010000161.1 coordinate 19,661, forward strand.
TCATATTTCAATAAGTGGAAAAAATAAACTGTATATGACAAACAGCGGACAAATTCCGCAGACAACGCTCACGGTACAGTATACAGATATGGACAATACTCCCGAAATAGTATGGTCAGTGAAAAACAACAGTGATATTATAAAACTTTCTGCACCGGAAAATGCCGATTCAAGCAACAAAATTGTTGTTGTCACGGCGCATAATCCGGGAAAAGCAACCGTAATCGCAAAAACTGATGATGGGCTATATTCAGATGAATTTGAGATCTCTGTAATGCCATATATAACCACAGTTGAAACAGACGGTATTACGGCAGTGGGTAAAAAGGTTTATGCAAAGGTAAATACTCTCGGCGGAAAAGAATATGATTATGAAAATTATCCAGAGCTGACTTTTCAGTGGAAGTATCTTACAAACGAGGATTACACAAACGGCAATACAGGCAGTGGCACATATAAAACAATTTCGGGAGCGGTAAACCGTGAACTGGAGATTACCGAAGATTTAGAAAATTGCTATTTATCCTTTGTGATTTTGTTTAATGGTGAGTGCAAAACACCAAGTAGTCCCGTTAAGGTGTTATCTGCGGCACAGGGAATTTTAACGGAAGATAAATCGGTACTTGATATTGACACTGACGATATAAAGAATGTTAAAACAATAAGTCTTCCCAAAAACGGAAAAAACGGTTCGGAAATTACATGGGAAAGCAGTAATGAGACTGTAATAAATCCCGAAACGGGAATTGTCACATTGCCCGAAAGCGGAATTTGTGAAATCACGCTTACCGCGGCACTTTCCTATAACGGATTATCCGATACAAAGGAATTTAAAATTATGGTTTATTCACAGCAGGAGCTTGACGAGGAAAAGAACAATAAGCTTTTAAGGGTTAAAGCGGCTGCACAGGCTTTGGGAGAAGATTACAAATTATATCCCGTATTCGGAACTGATACAAATGTAATGGATATTATTAAGGCGGATCTTAATAAACAGGAATATTCGGACATAGATGTTTCGATAAAAGAAATTGAAGAGGTATACGGAGGGGCAGGGATTGCAAATGACGGTACAATTACATATTTTTACGCAGATCCCAACAGCATATCTGATATTAAAAACGGAAGCTGTAATGTAACCTTTAATCTTGCGCTTGATGATGCGGTATATGATTTTACCGTTCCCGTTATCATTTATTGGGATGTGGAAAAGGTAAAAGAAATTATGACGGAGGAAATTCTTGACAAAGTTAGTCTTAATAATGAAACTGTTGAGAATATTATACTGCCCAAGGTGATTGATGATAAGAAATGGACTCAGATTTCGTGGACTTCCTCAGACGAAGATGTTATTTGTGTATCAGACGAAAATCAGCAGACGGCAGACCGATTGTTTGAGCCGTATGTGGGAGTTGTTAAGCGGGGTGCCGAGAATGAAACCGTAACGCTTACGGCAACATTTACATTTATGCTGACAAATGATGTAACAGGCAAGGAAAGCCCGATTACATTAAACAAGGTGTTTGAGGTCACAGTCGGAGCTCTTGATAAAGAACAACTTAAGAAGATACAAAACGACCTTGCCGAAAAGCTTGAAAACGGATTCTCCGAAGCCGGTATAAAGGACGCAGTCACAGGTGAGACTTTGTCTTTGGAAAACGGAAAATACACAGCATATAATGATATTATATTCCCTACAGCTAAGGATTTCGGAATTGACGGAAAGTATTATCCGATAACCATTTCAAGCAGCGGCACATCAATTAAAGAACCTGATGTGAGCAATGCTGCTCGTGTGGAGATTTACCGTCCGGCAGTTGGAAAACCCGATGCCGAGGCAGAAGTAACGGTATTTATTTCAGACAAAAATACAAATGTTACGGTATCAAAGAGCATCAGCTTTGTTGTTCCGGCTTTGACGCAGGAGGAAATTGACAGTGAAAAGGCGTTGATGACAAATGTCAAAGCATCGTATTTTGACGGTATAAAGGGTGAAAATACCGATGCGGATAATATCGGCAAGAACCTTGATCCGTTTACGGAGGTATATGAAGAAAACGGAAAGCTTATATGGGTTCGCACAAATACCGAAAAGGTAAACCACGGTATTGTTCCTGTTCTCATGAAGGGTTGGGAAGAACTTGAGGCATGGAGATTGTTTAAATCAAGCAATCCTGCCGTTATATCTCATGAAAATCTTCTGGTCACCATGCAGAATAATGCAAAGGCTGTAACAATAAGCAGTGCGCTGTCAAGTGAAACACTCGGTAAGTACGGCGAATTATATTTAAGCGATCCCGATGCATATGCGGATTATGCGGATTTGGCTGATTTGTATTATCAGGAGGTATCGCAGGAGCTTATTGTAAGAGGAAATTCAACCGCAGCAACCGAAAAGCCCGATGCTGTTTCCGAAACAATAAATGTATCCTTTAAGTTGAAAAGCAGCAGTAAAACCTTGCTTTCCGTAAAATATACGGGACTTGACGAAACAACTAATGTATACGACCTTTTCGAAAGGGTGTTGAGCGAAAACGGATGTACCTTTAAAAGTAAAGGAAGCTATGTATATTCAATAACCTTTTCAGACGGATCAACCTTGTCGGAATTTGACGAGGGACCGTACTCCGGTTGGATGTACAGAGTAAACGGTGAAATCCCCGAAGTTGTCATGGGAGCTTGCGGACTTAAGGACGGGGACGAGGCAGAGGTATTTTTTGTAAGCGACTACAACACATTATTTAATCCGCCCGAAAGCAACGGTTCGTCATCATCGTCAAGCTTGGGTGGTAATAAGAACAACAATACGGAAGGTCAGAAAACAGAGCAGGAGCAAACACAGCAGGAAAACACAACACAGGAAACTGCCGATGAGGTTAAGGAATATAATGATACAGCCGAACATTGGGCAGAGGAATACATTGTCGGTGTTACAAAGCTTGGACTTATGAATGGTATCGGAGATGATGAATTTGCACCGGATAATACACTGACAAGGGCAATGTTTGTAACAATACTTTACAGACTTGAGAAAGAACCTGAAGCAAAAACGGCGGATTTTTACGATGTTGAAGGCGGAAGTTGGTATGAAAAATCTGTTGCGTGGGCATATTCAAAGGGTATAGTAAACGGCGTTTCCGGGAATGAGTTTGCCCCGAATGCATCAATTACCCGTGAACAGATTGCGGCTATGATTTACAGATATGCGGAGTATAAGGGTATGGTAGATGAAAATACCGACCTTTCAAAGACGAAATATGATGATAACGACAGCATTTCGGATTGGGCGCTCAAGGCTGTGGCATTTTGCAATAATGCGGATATAATGATAGGAAACGACAGCAATGAGTTTAAACCTATGGATAATGCCACGCGAGCAGAGGCGGCAAAAATATTAATGATTTTATACGAAATGGTAATTGAATGAAGCTTAAAAGCTCTCCCCGAAAATGATGGGGAGAGCTTTTTTCTAAAAAAATTCATTTATGATATGTTTCGTTTGCATTGATTTTAAATGCCCTATAAATCTGCTCCGATAAAACAACTCTCATAAGCTGATGGGGAAGTGTGATTTTGCCGAAGCTTATTCTTGCATGCGCGCATTTTTTTACCGAGTCGGATAATCCGAGAGAGCCGCCTATAATAAAAGTGATATTACTGCTTGTCTGTGAGACATTTTTTATTGTTGCGGCAAGCTCCTCGCTTGAAATAAGCCTTCCTTCAACGCACATGGCAATAATAAAGCTGTCCTTTTTAAGCTTTGACAGAATAAGCTCGCCTTCCTTTTTTAGTATCTTTTCCTCAATTTTGTCACTTGATCTTTCGGGGATTTTTTCATCGGGCAATTCAATAATCTGTAAATTTGCAAACCTTGTAAGACGTTTTGAATATTCGTCAACAGCGTCTTTGAGGTATTTTTCCTTAAGCTTTCCGATGCATATTATATTTATGTTCATATAAATTCGGTCACCTCATATCGTTGGGCAACACACAATCCTATATCCGAGCCGATTGATGCACCGTGTTTTTTCAAGGTTTCTGCAACGGTTTTATAAGCTATATTCGGCTCGTTGTTTTTGTCGCTTAAGTGGGAAAGCATAATATGCTTTGTGTTGCTTTCCAAAAGCCGTACAGCTGTTTCGGCGGCCAAATCATTTGACATATGTCCGTATTCGCCCAGAATTCTCCTTTTAAGATTATACGGATATTCACCGTACATAAGCATATCCACGTCGTGATTGGATTCAAGAATAACCGCTTCACTGCCCTTAATTTGAGAAAATACTTCTTCGGTCATTATTCCCATATCTGTAGCAACGGAATATTTTTTTTTGCCGCAGATAAAGGAATATCCGACAGGATCTGCCGCATCATGGGATATTGGAAAAGGATTTACCGTAATATCTCCTATTTCAAAAGAGGTGCTGTTATTGATTATTCTTATATTCTGTTCCTGTATGGGACCTATATTCATATTTTTATAAGTTCCGGCAGTTGCAAAAACGGGAATGTTAAATCTGCGTGACGCAACCCCTGCGCCCATTATGTGATCCGAATGTTCATGAGTAATAAGCATTGCGGTTATATCCTTTGCGTCTATACCGACGTTTTTCAGAGCTTCAGTGAGCCTTTTTCCCGATAATCCACAGTCAATCAATATCACTGTATTATTATTTTTTATTATTGAAGCATTTCCGCTTGAACCGCTTACTATAGAACAAAACATTTTTAAATCCTCACAATTTATGTACATAATAATGTACGGCAGGCACTTTTTCGGCTTTGGGGAAAAGATGCTTATTTTTTGCCATACGTCATTAACGGTAAACTCCGACTTATTAATTGAAAAAAGAGGAGTTTACCGCTTTTTTGGAGTGAAGATCGTAAAAGACCTTCACATCAGTATTATAAGGTGTCAAAAAAGACACGTTAATTCTAAATAAAATCGTATTGTCGAAACACAAAACAGCAGTGTAAGAAAAGCAAGCCATGCCGCTGATTCTTTACATTGTAATTTTATCAAATAACCTCAACACGATTGATATTACCGCCCAACTTAATGAATTTTTCTTCAAAGTTTTCATATCCTCTGTCAATGTGGTAAATATCATAAATTTCGGTAATACCGTCTGCCATAAGTCCGGCTATAATCATTGCCGCACCGGCTCTTAAATCGGTTGCGCGTACACTTGTACCCATAAGCCTGTCAACTCCGTTTATTATGGCAAGCTTGCCTTCGACATTTATATTCGCACCCATTCGGTTGAGTTCGCCCACATATCTGAATCGATCGTCCCAAACTCCCTCACGGGCAGTGCTTGTGCCCTTTACAACCGATAAAAATGTAACCAATTGAGGCTGCATATCGGTAGGATAACCGGGATAAGGAAGAGCGATAAAATTAATCTTTTTAAATACTGTGCCCTCTTCCACATAAACCCTCAGCTTGTCGTCAAATTCTTCTATTTTAGCCCCCGCTTCGATAAGCTTTGCGGAAATCGGCTCAAGATGCCTTGGTATAATGTTGGTAATTGTAACATCGCCGTGAGTTGCGGCGGCGGCTATCATAAAAGTCCCGGCTTCAATTTGGTCGGGAATAATGGAATATGTTCCTCCGTGAAGCTTTGCAACACCCTGTATTCTTATTGTGTCGGTGCCGGCACCTCTGATTTTTGCGCCCATTGCATTTAGGAAGTTGGCAAGATCAACAATGTGAGGTTCTTTTGCCGCATTTTCAATAACGGTAAGACCTTTTGCCTTTACCGCGCCCAGTATAATATTCATTGTAGCGCCTACGCTGACAACATCAAAATATACATTCGCACCCTTTAGCTCGTCGGCCTGCGCATATATTGTGGCATACTTTACCTCTACTGTTGCACCCAGCGCTTCAAAACCTTTAATATGCTGGTCAATCGGACGTGTGCCGAAATCACATCCGCCCGGAGATTTTACTATACATTTATTGAATCTGCCCAAAAGTGCGCCTATAAGATAAGAGGATCCTCTCATTTTTTCGGTCATATCACTGTCAGGTTCTATGGATTTTACATCGGTGCAGTCAATATCCACCGTGTTCCTGTCTATATAGGTTATGCTTGCACCGAGATTTTCAAGTATTTTTAAATATAAATTTACATCTTTTATATTAGGCAGGTTTTCAAGACGGCAGTTTCCGTCTATAAGCAGACAAGCGGGAATGATTGCAACAGCGGCATTTTTTGCGCCGCTTATGCTTACTTCACCGCAAAGTCTGTTTCCGCCCTTAATCACTATTTTTTCCAATTCGTACTCCTCCGAATAATTGCATATCGTATATATAATTCCGAGTATATTATTAATCAGACCGTAAGCTGTCAAAGAAGCGTTGATAAAACCAATAAACAAAGGCAAATGACAAAAAGACGATATTTATTGGTATAATATTGGTTTTACCAAAATAATATACCGATTCTTATATTCTTAAGTTAAAATTGTATAACTTGTTATAATTATCAGTTTTCAATAATCTTGAATCAAGTATAGACGCAAGATAAAAAGCGTTTTATATCTGTCATAATTAAATAAAAACAAGGCGCTGTTTTTGATACATTTGCATATATTACAGCACTATTAAGTTTTAACAAACATATTATAACATATATTTTAATAAAATGCAAAACAATTTTAAAAAAATTTTGTAAATTTTTATAGTTTCTCTATTTTTTAGTATAAAATTACCTGTTTTGTGCATTAATACAGAATTCTGTTTTTAGTTTAAACAAGCCTTGGATTGTATTCCCTCAGCCAGTAATCAATTTGAATAAGGTATCCCATAAACTGCGGCAATGCCATAACTCTGCCGAAAAAAGGTTTTTCGGAGTGAGAATGTTCCGAACAGAGTTCAATGACGCTTTGTCTGTCAAAAAAGGTCATTAGCGGAGAGGAGGAATCCTCCAATATTTCAAAAAGAAGTCCTCTGACTGCCTTTTCATACCGGGGATTGTATTGAGGGGAATATTGTCTGTATGAAAAAGACGGAAGCTTTTGCGGCAATTTATTCTTAAAGGCTTCAAAAAGTAAGGTTTCGGGTGTGTTATTTGCTGTTCTGATATTATAAGGAATGTTCTGTAAATATTCTGCCGCTCTATAGTCGCAAAACGGCATTCTGAGTTTAACTCCCGATGCCGTAGACATTCTTTCACATCGGTCAAGAAGGGCGCAAATACACCGATTAAAATTGAGGTAATATAATTGACGTTCCTTTTTTTTCTTTTCATCTCCGTCAAAATACGGAGCTTCGGCGATTGTTTCATCATACCTCATGCGGCTGTATTCCTCAAGTTTGAGGGTTTCGGATACGGCAGGTTTAAGAATTTTGTTCATAACCGACGCATTGTCGAGGGACGGAGGAAAAATGCCGAATATTTCGTTGCTGCAGTCACCGGATAAAATGACGGTGTTTTCTTTTTTTATTTCATGGCAAAAATACAGCAGTGATGAATCAAGGTCTGCCATACCGGGCAGATCTCTGTAATACACCGAATCATAGAGATTCTTTAAAAGACTGTTGTTGTCACAAATCAAAGGTATACATTTTATGCCGTATATTTCCGTAAGGAATTTAAAAAACGGATTATTTCGGCAGAATACTTTGTCGAAATTATTCTCACAGAGTTTAAATTCCGGAATATATACCGACAGACTCTTTCCGTTCAGTGCCGCTTCCTTTGCGGCAAGGGCAGCGATTATATATGAGCCGGGGTTCTCCGACAGTAATATTCCTGACGAAACATTGCAAGGCTGCCGACATTTTACGGAATCTGAAATCAGATCATATGTTTTTTCGCAAGCGATTTCAAAATTGTCGGTATTTTCTTTGCTTTCGAGATTCCAATATCTGTTTACAAAGGTTCCCGAACGGTTGATAGTCATGGTACAGCCGGGACGAAGTTCATTAACATTCTTAAATATTCCTATTCCCTGTGTTCTTGACGGGGGCATAACAAAAATTTCGCACAGCCCCGTTTTGTCAAGCTGCGGTTTTAGGAAAGGAAAGCGGAAAAGAGCCTTTATTTCGGAGCCGAAAACAAGAGTGTCGCCGATTTTTGAATAATACAGCGGCTTTGCTCCCAATCGGTCACGGCAAATAAAAACCTGCTGGCGCATAGAGTCCCATATACAAAAAGCATAAATGCCGTTTAACATTTGTGTGCATTTTTCACCGTAGTGGATATATGTATACAGCAAAACCTCGGTATCCGATTTTGTGTCGAATATATACCCGAACTTTATTAAGTTTTTCTTTAACTCATTGGAATTATATAATTCTCCGTTATATGTAATAATAAATTCATAACCTTCAACAATTTTTTTCATAGGCTGATTTCCGACGTCAAGGTCGTTTGCGGCAGGTCTTGTGTCGGAAAATGCGGCGTGCTCTCCCACCCATTCACCGCAGGAGTCATGCCCTCTGTGCCGCAGAGCCTGTGCCATATCATTAACAAGCAGTCTGTTATATGACTTATATTCGAACATATTTTTTTTAAAATTGATAATTCCGGCTATTCCTGACATATGAATCCTCCATTTCTTTACCCGGCGTCGGCATAAATACAGTTTTTTCGGATATTTGACGAATGATTATTTTTGCTTTTATACCGTTTCTTGCCGTTTTATACTTATCATATATAATATAATATTCCCAAGTTGTATTAGTGTTCCTCAACACTTAATACAAATGGACAGATTAAATGCTGTGATTACTGGATAAAATATATAAATTTTGACAAAAATATAATAAAATATCTTGAAATCAAGCGTTTTTTGTGATATGATTTACAAGTATGGCATTACACACATTTTCTGATTTTTAAGGTGTTGCCCGCCGGGTTTCTTAAAAAGGTGATGAAAATGGAGGAATAAAAAAACAAGGAGGAAAAAATAATGTCAAATGTAATTTCAATGAAACAGCTTTTGGAAGCAGGCGTTCATTTCGGACACCAAACAAGAAGATGGAATCCTAAAATGGCAGAGTACATCTTCACGGAGAGAAACGGTATCTATATCATCGACCTTCAGAAAACCGTTAAAAAGGTTGAAGAAGCTTACTATTTTATAAGAGATATAGCAGCTGCCGGTGAAGATGTTTTGTTTGTGGGAACAAAGAAGCAGGCTCAGGATTCTATTAAGGAAGAAGCCGAAAGAGTAGGAATGTATTATATAAATGCAAGATGGCTCGGCGGTATGATGACAAACTTCAAGACAATTCAAAAGAGAATCGAAAGACTTGCTCAAATCAACAAGATGGAAGAAGAAGGTACTTTTGATCTTTTGCCTAAGAAGGAAGTTATCAAATTAAAGGCACAAAGAGATAAGCTTGAAAAGTATCTCGGCGGTATCAAAGACATGAAGAAGCTTCCCGGAGCTTTGTTTGTTGTAGATCCGAGAAAAGAAAAGATTGCTATTGCGGAAGCCAAAAAGCTCGGTATTCCGGTGGTTGCAATTGTTGATACAAACTGTGATCCCGAAGAGGTTGATTATCCAATTCCGGGAAATGACGACGCAATAAGAGCCGTTAAGCTTATTGCTTCAACTATCTCAAACGCAGTTATGGAGGGCAGACAGGGCTTAGACGCTATGCCCGAAACAGCCGATGAAGCCGATACCGAAGAAGCAACAGAAGCAGCAGAAGAATAATATTAAAAATATGAGCAGTCTTGGTCTTTCAAATAAGACTGTTGACTGCTCTTTATATTGAAAATATAAAATATATTGGAGGAAAAAATTATGGCATTTACAGCTCAGGATGTTAAAGAATTAAGAGAAATGACCGGATGCGGTATGATGGATTGTAAAAAAGCTCTTACCGAAACAAACGGTGATAAGGATAAGGCAGTTGAATTTTTAAGAGAAAAGGGACTTGCAACAGCGGCCAAAAAAGCAGGAAGAATCGCTTCCGAGGGTATTGTTAAGGCATATCTTACAGAGGACAAAAAAGTGGGAGTTTTGGTTGAGGTTAACTCGGAAACTGACTTTGTTGCAAAGAATGCCGAATTTCAGGGCTTTGTTTCAAAGATTGCTGAAATTGTCGCAGAAAAGAATCCGGCAGATGTTGACGCTCTTAAGACTTTGGCTTATGACGATGCACAGACGGTCGGAGATGCTTTGACAGCATTAATCGCAAAAATCGGCGAAAACATGAACATAAGAAGATTTGCAAGACTTGAGGGTAACGTTTGTTCTTATACACACGGCGAGGGAAGAATAGGCGTATTGGTTCAGGCAGAAGGCAGTTTAGCAGATGAAGAAGCTTACGAAGCAGCAAGAGATGCTGCAATGCAGATTGCCGCTATCAATCCTTTATATCTTTCAAAGGACGTTGTTCCGGCAGAGGATGTTGAAAAGGAAAAGCACATTATAATTGCACAAATTAAGGAAGATCCGAAAAATGCAAATAAGCCTGACGCTATTATTGAAAAAATGGTTGGCGGAAAAATCAATAAATTCTATGAGCAGAATTGCTTGCTTCAGCAGGAATTTGTTAAGAACGGCGACTTTAAGGTTGAAGCTTATCTTGCATCAAAGGGTGTTAAATTAATCAATTTTGTAAGATTTGAAAAGGGCGAAGGTCTTGCTAAGAAGGAAGAAAACTTTGCTGACGAAGTTGCAAGCATGATTAAATAATTTTAAATATATGCACTGCATTAAAAACAGGCTTTTGTCTTGTTTTTAATGCAGTTTTTTTGGCAGATTTTATACATAATTAAATATAAGGAATAAAAAATTTAGTAAAAATAATTTTACAAAATACTTGCAAAAAGCGACTAAGTGTGTTAAAATATAAATATTGGTAGCAACGGGGCTATGCAATTTGTTTTGCATGGGTTCGTTTTTTTATTTTGTTTTTAAAAACAACAAAACACTTGGACGGATTGAACTTTAAACAGTGTTTTGTACAAAGAAATTTATGTGACAGGAGGAAACGGAATGATTGATAAGGAATTGACACGACATCTTGCCGATCTTTCAAAAATAACGTTCAGTGATGAAGAACTGGACAAAATGACCGTTCAGATGGGTGATATTATAAACTTAATGGATAAAGTAAAGGAAATAGACAGTAATAATCCCACATATACCTTAGATCCGGTAAATTACGGTGATTTAAGAGAGGATACCGTTACAGAGTCTGTAGCTACAGAGGATATTTTGAAAAATTCCAAGGCAACAAAGGAAAACAGCTTTGTTGTTCCTAAGGTTGTATAAGGGGGTTATGGTATGTCACTGAAAGATTTAAGAGAAAAGCTTGATTCTCGTGCCCTGTCGGCACAGGAGCTTACCGAAAGCTATTTGAATAAAATAAAGGAAAAGGACGGTATTGTAAACAGCTATATAACGGTATGTGAAGAATCTGCGATAAAGTCGGCGGCTGCCGCACAGGAATTGATTGATAAGGGACAGGCAAAAGCATTAACGGGTATCCCTCTTTCGGTAAAGGACAATATTTGTACCGAAGGAATAAGGACAACCTGTGCGTCAAAAATGCTTGAGGATTTTGTGCCGTTTTATGACGCAACGGCGGTTGGAAAGATAAAGAAAGAGAATGCCGTGATTTTGGGAAAAACCAATATGGACGAGTTTGCTATGGGTGCGTCAAGCTGCACATCATATTTCGGCAGAGTAAAGAATCCGTATAATACGGAATGTGTTCCGGGAGGATCATCGGGAGGAGCTGCTGCAAGCGTTGCTTCGGGTCTGTGTGCGGCTGCTTTGGGAAGTGATACAGGCGGCTCAATTCGTCAGCCGGCGGCATTTTGCGGCATAACCGGTTTAAAACCGACTTACGGAACCGTTTCCCGTTACGGTCTTATTGCTTTTGCTTCAAGTCTTGACCAAATAGGAGTGCTTGCAAATTGTGCCGAGGATACGGGATATGTGCTAAACAGCATTTACGGATATGATATAAATGACAGAACTACGTCAAAAAAATCGACAGGCGGTTATCTTTCGAAGATTGGCAGCGGAGTTAAAGGACTCAGAATAGGTATTCCGAAAGAATTTTTCTCCGATGCAATTTCCGATGAGGTTAAGAAAAACGTATTGGCTGCGGCAGAGTATTATAAATCCTGCGGAGCGGTGCTTGTGGAAAGCTCAATGCCGTCTTTACCTTATGCTGTGTCGGCATATTATCTAATATCATCGGCGGAAGCTGCGTCAAACCTTTCAAGATTTGACGGCATAAAATACGGACATCGTTCACAGGACGGAGATACCTTTAACGAGCTTATCTCAAATTCGAGAAGAGAGGGCTTCGGCGATGAAGTGAAACGAAGAATACTTTTGGGAAACTATGCTTTGTCAAGCGGATACTATGACGCTTATTATAAAAACGCATCAAGAATCAGAAAAAAAATAAAGGATGAGTATGCGCAGATATTCGAAAATTGCGATATTATCCTTACACCCACAGCGCCTACCACGGCATATAAAGCCGGCTATCAGGAAAATGATCCGGTAAAAATGTATATGGCTGATATTTGCACCGTAACGGTAAATATTGCCGGACTTCCGGCCATTAATACAACCTGCGGATATGACAGTAATAATATGCCTGTCGGAATGAGTCTTGTGGGTAAGGCATTTGACGAGGCAACAATTATTTCTGTGGCAGATATGTTTGAAAAGGACTTTGAGAAAAAGGAGGCGGCAATATGAAATACATTCCTGTAATCGGACTTGAAATTCATGCGGAAATGCTTACAAAATCAAAGGTGTTCTGTTCCTGCGCAAATGAATTCGGAGGAGAAAGAAACGACAGGGTATGTCCGAGATGTTCGGGTATGCCGGGAACGCTTCCTACCGTAAACCATGATGCCGTTACTCTTGCCGCAAAGGCAGGTATGGCTTTGGATTGCACTGTCAACAACTATTCGGCATTTGACCGTAAAAACTATTTTTATCCTGATTTGCCCAAGGCATATCAGATAACACAATTTGAATTTCCTATCTGTACAAACGGTTGCGTTCATGTACTTGATAATGATATAAGAATAAACAGAATACACATAGAGGAGGATGCCGGAAAGCTTGTTCATGATGATTATGAGGGTATTTCCATGGCAGACTACAACCGCTGCGGCGTTCCTCTTATCGAAATTGTTACCGAACCGGATTTTCGTACCGTTGAGGAGGTACAGGCTTTTGTTGAAGAAATCGCACTTCGATTGAAATATGCGGGAGTATGCGATGCAAAGCTTGAACAGGGCTCATTGAGAGTTGACGTAAACATTTCTATAATGCCCTATGATTCAAAGGAATTCGGAACTCGTGCCGAGATAAAAAACCTTAATTCAATAAAAGCAATAGGGCGTGCCATTGAATATGAAATCGAACGTCAGTCGGAAATTCTTGACAGAGGAGAAAAGGTAATTCAGGAAACAAGAAGATTTAACGATAATCACGGAGATACAAAGGCACTTCGGTCAAAGGAGGAAGCACATGACTACAGATATTTCCCCGAGCCTGATATTCCGCCTGTATTTATATCGAATGAAGAAATTGACTATATAAGAAAATCCATGCCGGAAATGCCGCAGATTCGGTTTGAAAGATATACAAAGGATTATAAGCTGCCGCCGGATGACGCAAAGCTTATTATAGCAGACAGAGCATTTTCTGATTTTTATGACAGTGCCGTTTCGATTTTGCCAAGCTATAAGGAAATATCAAACCTTATGCTGGGAGAGGTAAACAGAAATCTGAACGATACGGGAAAAACAGTTGAGGAGCTGCCTTTCTCACCAAAGGATGTAGCTGATATTGTAAGGATGACAAGTGACGGAAAAATAAGTAAAAATGCCGCAAAAACAATTATAAAGATAATGTTTGATGAAAACGGCGGAGCACCCCAAAAAATTGCCGAAGAGCATAATCTTATTATGCAGGACAATTCGGAGGAGCTTGAAGGAATTGTTGAACGTATACTATCCGAAAACGAAAAAACGGTTGCCGCATATAAAAACGGAAATGAAAAATTATTCGGATTTTTCATGGGACAGGTAATGGCGGCTGCCGGAAAGGGAACAAATCCAAAGCTGATAAAAGACATTCTTGCAAAGAAGTTGAGCAACTGATTTAACGTTGCTTTGTAATACTAACAGAAAGAAGATGATTAATATGAGAACTGCCGACGGTCTTGACACAATAAAACAAATATCAATATCAGACGTGGTATCCGCTGTGGGTAAGGATATAACCTTCAGTGCCTGTATCCATAAGCTGCGTAAAATGAGCGGTTTTTCATTTGTGCTTTTGAGAACAGGGGATACGGTTTTTCAGTCGGTACACTCTGCCGAATTGTGTGAAAAGAGTATTGATGATTTATGTGAGGGGACTTATATTAAAATAACGGGAACTGTATTTGAAGACGCACGTGCTCCTCATAACATAGAAATAAGGATAAAGGATTTTGAGATTTTATCAAAACCGAAGGAACTCTATCCTTTGCACGTTTCAGATAAAACAATAGGCTGCCCCATAGAAACAAATCTTGAATACCGCAGTGTTGCTTTGAGAAATCCTAAAGAAAAAACGGTATTTAAAATTGCCGAGGGTGTATGCGGAGGCTTCCGCGAGTTTATGATTAAAAATGGATTTACCGAGATTCATACACCAAAGATTGTTGCGGCAGGTGCAGAGGGCGGAGCAAATATTTTTAAGCTGAAATATTTCGGTCAGGATGCATTTTTGGCACAGAGTCCGCAATTCTATAAGCAAACCTGCGTTGCGTTTTTTGACAGAGTATTTGAAATAGCACCCGTTTATCGTGCGGAAAAACACAATTCAACAAGACATTTGAACGAATATATAGGTCTTGATTTCGAAATGGGCTATATCAATGATATGTCGGACGTGATGGATATGGAAACGGCTATGCTTAAATATGTTATGGAATATCTCAAAGAAAACTACAGTTATGAAATATCCGAGCTTAACGTTACTTTGCCCGAAATAGACAAAATACCTGTATTAACATTTTTTGAAGCTCTTGATGTTTTGGGAAAGAGTCATAACCAGTTTGATCTTGATCCGCAGGATGAGGTAAATCTTTGTGAATATGCAAAAAAGGAATATAACAGTGAATTTATATTCATTGAAAAATTCCCGGGACTTAAAAGACCGTTTTATGCAATGGATACACCGGAGGATCCGAAGCTTGCGGAAAGCTTTGATTTGCTTTTCAGAGGGCTTGAAATTACAACGGGCGGACAGAGAATACACGATTATGATATGCAGGTTGAAAAATTAAAAAGATATAATATCGAACCCGAAGATTTAAAGTCATATCTTGATATTCATAAATACGGTATGCCCCCTCACGGCGGTTTGGGAATAGGTCTTGAACGTTTGGTTATGAAGATATGCGGTCTTGCGAATATTCGCCAGGCGAGTCTGTTCCCAAGAGATATTACACATCTTGATCCGTGATTTATACAAAATACACAAACTAACATTAACTTTTGAAATAACCATTTTGCCTTTTGTCTTTTGTTAAAAAAATTGTCTTTTTTTTGTTGACAAAACGTCGGAATGTGTTATAATAGTAATCAATAAGAAGATTTGATAATTAAAACAAAGGCGTTTTATTATACTGCTTACTACGGTAAGCCCTATGATTACGCCTTTTTTCTTTATCAACATTTAAGGAGGTTTTCTTTATGTCAGTAGCAGATTTTTTTGGAGAAAATGTATTTAATCTTTCGGTTATGAAAAAGCGTTTGCCGAAAGAAACTTTTAAATCGGTTGAAACAACAATAAAGGAAGGTACTGCTTTGGATGCGGGAGTTGCCGAAATTGTTGCAAACGCTATGAAAGATTGGGCAATTGAAAAGGGAGCGACACACTTCACTCATTGGTTCCAGCCGATGACAGGTGTTACTGCCGAAAAACATGACTCGTTTATTTCACCTACGGGTGACGGAAATGTAATTCTTGAATTTTCGGGAAAAAACCTTGTAAGAGGCGAACCGGACGCATCAAGCTTTCCGTCGGGAGGATTGAGAGCAACATTTGAAGCAAGAGGATATACGGCATGGGATCCGACATCATATGCATTTATCAAGGACGGTTCTTTGTGTATTCCTACCGCATTCTATTCATATACGGGTGAAGCACTTGATAAAAAGACACCTTTGCTCCGTTCAATGGAAGCAATCAACAAACAGGCTTTGAGAGTATTGAAATACTTTGATTCGGATGCAACAAGAGTTGTTTCATATGTAGGACCGGAACAGGAATATTTTATTGTTGACGAAAAGCTGTACGAACAGCGTAAGGATCTTATGCTGACAGGAAGAACACTTTTCGGCGCTCCTCCGGCAAAGGGTCAGGAAATGGAGGATCACTATTTCGGACAAATCAAAGACAGAATTTCCGCATACATGAAGGATCTTGATGAAGAACTTTGGAAATTGGGTGTATGCGCTACAACAAAGCATAACGAGGTTGCTCCGGCACAGCATGAATTAGCTCCGATATTTGCTACTGCAAACGTTGCTTCGGATCATAACCAGCTTACAATGGAGGCTATGAAAAAAATTGCCAAAAAGCACGGTCTTGTATGCTTGCTTCATGAAAAGCCCTATGATGGCGTAAACGGCTCGGGTAAACACAACAACTGGTCTATAGGAACAAATACCGGCGAAAATCTGTTTAAACCGGGTAAAAAGCCGATTGAAAACAAAAAATTCCTGTTGTTCTTAGCAGCTGTTATTAAGGCTGTTGACGAATATTCAACTATGCTCAGAGTTGCCGTTGCAACTGCCGGAAATGATCACAGATTGGGTGCAAACGAAGCACCTCCCGCAATTGTTTCGATATTCCTCGGAAAGCAGCTTGAAGATGTGGTTGAAGCATTAAAAACAGGTAAAGAATCGGTAGAAGCAACATTAAGCAAAATTTCGGCAGGTGTTGAAGCCGTTCCGCTGATTAATAAGGATTCAACAGACAGAAACAGAACTTCTCCGTTTGCATTTACAGGAAACAGATTCGAATTCAGAATGCCGGGTTCGGCACAGTCTATTGCAGGTGTAAATACCGCAATTAATACCGCAGTTGCCGCATCGTTGTCGGATATTGCCGATGAATTGGATGCCGGACGCGATGTAATGGATATAGTTGTCGACATTTTAAAGAAACACGACAGAGTATTGTTTAACGGTAACGGTTATTCCGATGAATGGGTTGCCGAAGCTGAAAGAAGGGGCTTGCCTAACCTTAAATCTACCGTTGAAGCTGTTCCGGAATTGTTAAACGAGAAAAATGTCAAGGCATATGAAAGCATGAATGTTTTGTCAAGAGTTGAAATAGAATCAAGATATGAAATCCTTTTGGAGGAATATTCAAAGATTATAAACATTGAAATGCTGACATCCCTTGAAATGGCAAAACAGGAAATTTTACCTGCCTGCATAAAATATGTAAACAGCCTTGCAAAAGGCATAAAGACAAAAGAATCTATCGGAATCAGTGTTCCGGAAGAAAAGAAATCTGCTGCGGAAATGGCAAAGCTTACAGAGCAGTTGACAAAAGATATTGCAGAGCTTGAAAAGGTTAAAAATAAAATTCCTCATGACGCTGATGTTTTGGAACTTGCAAAATATTATGAAGATCCCGTTCTTAAGAAAATGGGCGAGCTTCGTAAAACAGCCGATACTTTGGAAACTGTGGTATCGAAGGAATTCTGGCCGTTCCCAACCTATGAAGATTTGATGTACAGAGTTTGATTTGATATAAATATGTTTAGATAATATGCTCCCTTAATGGGGGCATATTATTTTTGGATACATATAAAATGCAATGTCTTGATTATGAATTAAAGCAGTAAAATTATTAGTAATAAAATATGCACAATTTTATTATATATCTCTTGACACAGATATATAAATTTAATATAATGTTCAAAGAACACCTGCTTTTAATAATTATAATAATAAACCGGAAAAAATGTATGTCCGAAAACAGTTTTCAAGGTGTAATTCCGATAAGCGAAACTTATTTAATTTATTTAGAGCAGAAGAACGGAGAAAGATATATGAATATTATAATTGCGGGCTGCGGAAAAGTAGGGCAAAAGCTTGTACGTCAGCTGAACGATGATGAACATCAGGATATTACGGTAATTGATTTAAAGTATGGTATTGTACAGGATGTAATTAATAGGAATGATATAATGGGAGTGGCAGGAAGCTGCACAAATATAGAAACGCTTCTTGAGGCAGGCATAAAAAATGCCGATATTCTTATTGCGGTCACAGGTTCCGACGAGGTTAATCTTATAACCTGTCTTATTGCAAAAAAAGTAGGCAATTGTCAGACTATTGCAAGGGTGAGAAAACCGGAATACAATAAGGAGCTGCATATTTTTAAAGAAGATCTGGGACTTGCAATGGTAATAAATCCGGAGCAGGCGGCGGCCGATGAAATGGCGCGTATTCTGCGTTTTCCGTCCGCAATACAGATAGACAGCTTTGCCAAGGGAAGAGCGGAGGTTTTAAGATTTAAAATTCCGAATGATTCTATTTTGAATAATATGGCTGTAGCAGATATACATACAAAGCTGGATTGCGATATACTTGTGTGCGGAGTTGAAAGAAATGATAAAGCTTTTATTCCGGGCGGAGATTTTATTTTAAAGGAAAATGATGTTATAAGCTTTGCCGCATCACCGAAAAATTCAACCTTCTTTTTTAAAAAAATAGGAATTAAGACAAACAGCGTTAAGGACACAATCATTGTGGGCGGCGGAGATACCGCATATTATTTGGCAAAAAATCTTATGCAAACGGGAATAAAGGTGAAAATTATTGAGCAAGACGAGAAAAGATGCGACGAACTGTGTCAGCTTCTTCCAAAAGCGTCGATTATTCATGCGGACGGAACGGACAACCAGCTGCTTATGGAGGAAGGTCTTGAATATGCTCAATCCTTTGTTGCTCTCACAAATATAGACGAGGAAAACATTCTGCTTTCTTTATTTGCAAAAAGCAAAATGCCGGGAAAGCTTATAACAAAGATAAACCGTATTTCTTATGATAATGTTATAAGCAATCTTGATTTGGGAACTGTAGTATATCCCAAAAACATAACGGCTGAGTATATAGTTAATTTTGTAAGGGCAAAAATAAATTCAATAGGAAGCAATATAGAAACGATGCATATTATTTTGGACGGAAAGGCGGAGGCACTTGAGTTTAATATATCGGAGGATTCGCCGATTGCAAACAAATCGCTGGAGGTTCTTCCCATAAGGGATAATACATTGATTGCCTGCATAAACAGAAACGGACGAATATTCACACCGCGCGGTCAGGACGTTATACTTCCGAAAGATACAGTTATAGTTATAACATTAAAATCGGGACTTAACGATATTACAGATATTTTGGAGCAAAGGAAAAAGTAAAGAAATGAATTACAGAATTATTTTGAATACCTTGGGATGGGTACTTAAATTTGAAGCCGCAGCAATGCTTCTTCCGCTTTTGTGTTCGGTGATTTACGGAGAGAAAACGGCGATAAGCTTTGTTATCTGTATAATAATATGCCTCTTTTCAGGTATTCTTCTTTCAAGATTTTCACCGAAAAACAAGACGATGTATTCAAAAGAAGGATTTATTACAGTGGCTTTGTCTTGGATTATTATGAGTATATTCGGATGTCTGCCCTTTGTGATTTCGGGTGCAATTCCGAATTTTGTGGATGCACTTTTTGAAACGGTTTCGGGATTTACCACAACGGGAGCATCTATTTTATCTGAAGTGGAGTCTCTTCCCAACGGAATTTTATTTTGGAGAAGCTTTACTCATTGGATAGGCGGAATGGGAGTGCTCGTATTTCTTGTTGCAGTACTTCCTCTTTCGGGGGGAAACAATATGTATCTGCTGAAAGCGGAAAGTCCGGGACCGTCGGTAAGCAAACTGGTTCCGAAGGTAAAATCTACGGCAAAAATACTTTACGGTATATATACTGTAATGACTTTGATTGAAATAGTCATTTTGTTAATTGGAGGTATGAAGCTTTTTGACGCTGTAACATTGTCTTTCGGAACAGCGGGAACGGGCGGATTCGGAGTAAAAAATTCCAGTATGGCGGAGTATTCCTCCTTTCTTCAGAACACTGTGACGGTATTTATGATTCTGTTCAGTGTGAATTTTACTCTTTATTATGCAGTATTGGCAGGACGGGTTAAGGACGCTCTTCATTCGGAGGAATTTCGCGCATATATGCTTATTGTTTTTTCTTCGGTTTTTGTGATAACCGTTAATTCATATCATATGTTTGACGGAATAGGAGATGCTGTTAAGCACACCGCTTTTCAGGTGGCGTCAATAATATCGACAACAGGATATACAACCACCGATTTTGATAAATGGCCGGAGCTTTCAAAGACAATACTTGTGCTGTTAATGTTTATAGGAGCTTGCGCAGGAAGTACGGGCGGAGGTATAAAGGTATCAAGAATTATCATTGCATTAAAAACCGTCGCAAAAGAGCTTGTATTAACAGCTCACCCAAAAAGTACAAGGAAAATAACTGTAGACAAAAGAATTATTGAGCATGAAACAATTCGCTCCGTAAATGTGTTTTTTATGGCATATGCCGTAATTTTTGTGATTTCTACCCTTATAATAAGTATAGATAATTTTGATTTTATAACAAATTTTACTGCCGTTGCGGCAACTGTCAATAATATAGGCCCCGGCTTGGCGCTTGTGGGCCCTACACAAAATTTCGGAGGTTATTCCGTTTTGTCAAAAATAGTTCTGATTTTTGATATGATGGCAGGAAGACTTGAGATTTTTCCGATGCTCATGCTATTTTCGCCGTACACTTGGAAAAAATAAACGAGTTATCTGATTGAGAAACGGAGAGAAAAGTATAATGAAATTAAAAGAAATAATCAAAATAATAGAAGAACAGTATCCGCCCTGTCTTGCATATGATTGGGATAATTCGGGGCTTTTTTACGGCAGTCCCGATGCGGATATAAAAAAAATAATGGTTACGCTTGATATTACACCGGAAATTACCGAACAGGCAATAGAAAAAAAGGTACAGTTAATTCTTGCACATCATCCTATTATTATGGACGGCATAAAGAAGCTTTCGGATAATTCGATGGCAGGTATGATGATTACTCAGACAGTGAAAAATGATATTGCCGTATATTCGGCTCATACAAATATGGATACGGCGAAAAACGGTATTAATCAAAAGCTTGCGGAAATTTTTGAGCTTCAAAATATTGATGTTATGGAAAAAGATAAGCCGTTTGACGGCTGCGGACTGGGAAGAATCGGGACTCTCGGAAAAGAAATGACGCTTATGCATTTTTGTGAAGAAGTAAAGAAAAAACTTCATACTCCCTTTGTTCGCTGCTGCGGAGAGGATAGAATAATAAAGACGGTTGCCGTAGCGTCGGGCAGCTGCTCGGAGTATGTCCCCACAGCGATAAAAAAGGGCGCTGACGTAATAGTAACTGCCGACATGAAATATCATAACTGTATTGAGTTTGTGTATGACGGTATAGCTATAATAGATGCGGGACATTATCCCACAGAAATTGTTGTGTGCGATATGTTTTCGGAATTGCTGAAATGTACCGGCGTTGAGATTATTAAAGCTTACGGTAAAGATATTTTTAGGGTAATGTGAGAGAAAGGCGGTATATCTTTGAATTTTTACCGTAATCTTTTTTCTGTTCGAATCAGCATAATATAAAATAAGCGGCTTGACTGATATGTTTATTGTCATGCCGCTTATTTAATATTAAGCATATTATTTTACACCAAAAATAAGAGGGAATAAATATATCCCTTTTAAGTCGGGAATGACACAGCTTTTATTTTTAAGGTTAGTTCAGTTCGAATGACTTACAATCGGTACATTCACATTCTGTAGGGTTAAGCTCGTGAGTACCTACAGTAATTGAGCTGAGTGAGCAATAATCTTTTGAATTGCAGTGATGCTTGCATTGCTGAACTGTGCATTTGATGCTTTCGTTTGCATTATGACATGAGTTGTTCATAATTAATTCCTCCAAAAAAATAATATTTTAATATTTAAAATAAATAATAGTTAATGTAAAAATTTATTTTAAATATCTAAGAAATATTATTACAATTTTTTGATAAATTATACGAAATGTTCAGCAATAAATTTTTAAGGCTCTGTATCGTCTGTAAGGATAGGTTGATAAAGGACGGTAGTCGGAATCGTTTGTATGAGCAGCTAAAAGAATAGTATCGGGAGTGCCTCTGCCTGCATCCACTACAACAGGAGAGTGATCGAATCGGCTGTCAGAAGCATTAAAGTCAAGCTGAATTATATCTCCCGGTGCAACCTCTCCGAGAGTTGTTAGGACGGCTTTGGGACCGGGGCCTCTGTTATTTGTTAAAAAGCCGAAAAGCTCGTTTACTCCCGTCCATGACGGTGCTCTGTTATTTACGTTTATATAGTACCAGCCGAAGGTGGGAGTGTAATTCATTTCGCCGCAGCCTGCATATAAAACCTGTGATGCAAAATTGGTACAGTCGCCGCCTATGTTATCAAAATTATAATATGCGGGATTTCTCCCGTATGCCCACTTATGTGCATATTCAACAGCTTTTTCTCTGTTATACATAAAATTTCACCTCTTTTAATTTTAATTTAAAAAAAATATTGCAAATAAAGAAAGTATGTTATATAATAATATATGCGCGAATGTGCAAAGTGTAAAATATTTGATATACGGGAATACTTTATGATTGCCGAAAGCGTATGGAGGATTTATTAATGATATTAAAGCTTGCCGATCTTATAATTGAGGTGAAATCACGTTATAAATATACATATGATTATTGTCGGGATTACCTTTATGATGGAGACAGGTCTGTTGATTTTACTGTTTTTGCTTCAAATGAACAAATGATAGAAGAAATGAAAAAGACGCCGCAGTTTTCGGCAGATGTAATTGAGAATACCTGTATATATAAAAACATATGCAGCGAAATACTGAAGTATAATGCCATATTTATTCATTCGGCGGCAATAAGCGTAGATGGAAATGCATATCTTTTTTCGGCGAACAGCGGAACAGGTAAAACAACGCACGTTAAGCTGTGGCTTGAAAAATTTAAGGACAGAGCTTTTGTTATTAACGGAGATAAGCCGATTTTAAGAAACAACAACGGAATAAAGGTTTACGGAACGCCATGGTGCGGAAAAGAGAGAATAAATGCCAATGTATCGGTGCCTTTAAAGGCAATTTGTATTTTGGAACGCTCGAAATCGAATGAGATAATAAAAGAAAACAGTAAAAATGCATTGATGTTTCTTCTTACCCAGACCGTTCACCCAAACAGATCGGAGCTTTTAAATCTTATGTATGATAATCTCGGAATGATTATCGAAAATACCGATATTTATAAATTGGGCTGCAATATGGAAAAGGAAGCCTGCGAGGTTGCTTACGAAGCAATGAAATAACTTGGTTTAAATAATGCACAAGGCATATTATTCGACAGAGGATTGATTTTTCCGCGGATTTATATAGCCATTGTATATTATTAAATATAAATAGAAAGAGAAAGAATTTTAACGTGAAAAATAATCAGTGTATATTATTTTATGTCGGAATTTGAAGTATGCCAAGTACGGATAAGTTCCGCAAAATGTATACCGCTGATTCTGTTTTGCGTTATAATTTGTGCCGCCCAAGCGGCAGAATGGAGGATTATTATGTACAAATTCAACAACGAAAAAAGAGAGATTACCTTTGACAAGTACAACACCCCGACACCGTGGATGAACTATTTTTCAAACGGTACTTTCCACACTATGATGTCACAGGCAGGAGGCGGAGTTGCATTTTACAAGTCACCGCAGATATGGAGAATAAATCATTACAGATTTTTCCATTTACCTACCGACAGAAGCGGATTTTATGCTTATATTAAAGACGGTAATGACTACTGGGTGCCTACAAATGAGCCTTGCAAATCAAAGCCCGAGGAATGGCAGTCAACTCACGGTATGGGTTATACTTGTTTTGAAGCAAAAAAGAACGGAGTAAAAGCAGTTGCTACATATTTTGTCGGACCGTATGAGAATGCTTTGATATGGAATATTAAATTAACGTCCGATACCGATAAAAAGATTACTATATTCCCGTATGTCGAATTGGGCATGATGGAATTTATGAGAGAGCTGCAATGGCAGTGCTACAACAAGCATCAATTGTCGGTTTACGGCATGGAGGATATTCTTGTTTACAAATACGGTGTTGAAATGCAGCCAAAGCCCGATGAAACTCCTCTTGTATATTTTGCGTCGGATGCGCCTGTATCGGGTTATGATTGTGACAGAGATGAATTTGTCGGATCATACAGAAGCGAGGAAAATCCAAAAAATGTGGAGACCGGAAAATGTACAAATTCAACATTATACGGCGGAGATCCATGCTTTGCGTTGCAGCTGGATATTGATTTGAAAGCAGGGGAAGAAAAGACTGTAAATGTATTTTTGGGAACTGCAATGACGGAAGAAGAAATAAAAAAGTGCGTTGCTCATTGCAGGGAAAAGGATTTTATTGCGAAATCTTTTGACGCGCTCCACAAGCATTGGGAAAATCACCTGAATAAATTCCAATGTGAAATACCTGATAAAGATGCGGAAACGATGATTAATATCTGGAATCCGTATCAGGCAGAGAGAAACTTCCAATTCTCAAGAAATATTTCTTATTATGCTACGGGTACTTTCAGAGGCGTGGGAGTGAGAGATACCGCACAGGACATATTATCTATGGTTCCGTTTGATTTAAGACGTGCAAAGGATAAATTAAATCTTTTGCTGTCACAGCAGTACAATGACGGACATACAAACCATTACTGTTTCCCTACAGAGGGTTGGGAGCCTCTTGCAAGAATACATTCGGACAATCATTTATGGCTGGTTATGACCGCATATAATATTGTTATAGAAGAGGGAACACTCGATTACCTTGATGAAGAGGTAGAATACTATGACGGCGGAAAAGGAACAGTATGGGAACATATTAAAAAGTCAATTGATTTCTGTATGGCAAATTTAGGAAGCCACGGATTCCCTCTTATGCTCGCTTCCGACTGGAACGATATGCTGTATAAGGTATGCCGTGAGGGCAAGGGTGAAAGTATATGGACTTCAATGCAGTTTGGTACGGTATTGCGTCAGATTGCCGAGCTTGCCGAATTAAAGGGTGAGGACAAGCAGAAGTATCTTGATATATATGAGAAACAAAAGAAGCTTGTAAATGAAATAGCATGGGACGGTGAATGGTACAGAAGATGTATTACCGATAACGGTACTTTCATAGGCTCGAAATCAGAGCCGCAGGCAAAGATATGGCTTAATACACAAAGCTGGTCTGTTATTTCGGGAATGGGTGACAAGGGTGAAACGGCCATGGACAGCGTAAAGAAATATCTTGATACCGATTTGGGCATTAAGAAAATTCACCCGTCAATGAAGGATTATCCCTCAAAAGAAGATCCTCTTACATATTATAATACAGGATGCGGCGAAAACGGTTCGGTATTCTGTCATGCAAATACATGGGCTGTCATTGCCGAATGTATTCTGAAAAGACCGGAAAACGCTTATAAGTATTATCATCAGCTGCTGCCTATGGTAGCACAGGCAAAGGCGGGAGAATGGAGATATAAGGCGGAACCGTATGTGTATTCGTCAAATATTTTCGGACCGGAAAGCGATAAGTTCGGACTTGCCAATGTTTCTTGGCTATCCGGCACTGCGGCGTGGATGTATGTTGCCGCTACTCAGTATATTTTGGGAGTAAGAGCACAATGGGATGGCCTGCTGATAGATCCTTGTATGCCGAAGGAATGGGATAATGTTAAGATTACAAGAGAATTCAGAGGCTGTGTATATCATATCACTGTAAAGAATGGCGGCAAAAAGACATTTATTCCTCATGTAGAAGGAAGAAAAGAGTATTCCGTAGAAATATAATTTTGACAAATTTAATTTATTTGTATGTTTATGTAAACTGATAAATTTAAGGAGGAATTATATGATATGAGGGAGAAGCTTTTGCTTGATGAAAATTGGATGTTTCACCGAGGAGATATTGAAACACCATTCCCAAAGCGCAAGGGACCGGTATATGTGCAGTCAAAGACAGAACGAAAATTACACGGACCGGCGTCGAGGTTGTACAACAGTAATCCTGATGACTATTCATCTTCAACAGAACCAAACATAGATAGATGGGAATGGGTTGATTTACCTCATGACTATATAATTGAGCAGGTGCCGAAAGAAGAAAACAATAATGCTCTTGGATTCTTTGACTACGGAAACGCATGGTACAGAAAAGTATTTAATTTGGATGAAGAGGATAAAGGAAAACGTCTTACTTTGTTTTTTGAAGCAGTTGCTACACAATGTACGGTCTATTTAAACGGTTGTCTTATGAAGCATAATTTTTGTGGGTACAACAGCTTTGAAATAGATATTTCGGATTTTGTAAAATTCGGTTCCGGTAAGGAAAATGAAAATGTACTTGCTGTTTATGTAAATTCTGAAGAATTTGAAGGCTGGTGGTATCAAGGAGGTGGAATATACCGTCACGTTTGGCTTAATAAGACTGATCCGGTAGCAATAGATTTGTGGGGAGTATACGCTATGCCTGTTCAGAGAAAGGACGGAAAATGGGATATTGATGTTGAAACAACTGTGATTAATGATATGTATGAAGATGTTAATGTAACTGCTGTCACGACTTTTTATGACGCAAATGGAAAAAGTATTGTAAAAATGTCGGGAGTGACGGAAGTTCATATGCGTGATAAGGCAACGGCAAAGTATTCTATGACAGTTGAAAATCCAATATTATGGGATATTGACAATCCTTATCTTTATACTGTAGACACGCGTTTATTTATAAATAATAAGGAAATTGACAAATACACAATTCATACCGGTTTCAGAACATTTACTCTTGATCCGCATGAAGGCTTATTTTTAAACGGTAAACATATAAAGATTAAGGGAGTATGCGCTCATCAGGATTTCGGAATAACCGGAAAAGCTGTTCCGGATAATATAGCAGAATATAAAATAGAAATGATAAAAGAAATGGGAGCAAACGGTTACCGTACAAGTCATTATCCGCATTCGGAAGCAACAATGGATGCTCTTGACAGAATGGGCTTTGTTGTTATGGATGAGGTAAGGTGGTTTTCTTCATCAGAGGAAGGAACAGAACAGCTTGAAATGCTTGTAAAAAGAGACAGAAATCGTCCCTCTGTGCTGTTTTGGTCGGTCGGCAACGAAGAACCGCATCATGTAACTGAGGAAGGTCGAAGAATTTGTAAAAGTATGATGGCAAAAATACGCAGTCTTGATAATAAAAGAGTTGTAATGACAGCTGTTTCAAATTCTCCTGATGAAGCAACCGTATACGATGAATTAGATGCTATCGGCGTAAATTATAATTTGGATAAGTATGAAATAATACATGAAAAATATCCGGATAAATGTATTTTTGCGTCAGAGTGTTGTGCAACGGGTACGAGCCGCGGATGGTATGATGACGATTGTGCGGAAAAAGGGTTTCTTTCCTCTTATGATAAGGATACTAATAATTGGTTTCGCGGAAGAGAGATGACATGGAAATTTTTTAATGAAAGACCATGGGTACTGGGTGGATATCAGTGGATTGCATTTGAGCATAGGGGAGAGGCAGAGTGGCCGAGATTATGCTCACAATCGGGTGCAATCGATCTATATCTCCAGAAAAAAGACGCATTTTACCAGAATCAAAGTCATTGGACAGAAAAACCGATGGTTCATCTTTTGCCTCATTGGAATTTTAGGGGCAGAGAAGGGGAGAAGATAAGAGTGGTTGCATATACTAACTGTGATGAACTGGAATTATTTTTAAACGGTATAAGCATAGGCAAACAAAAGATTGAGAAGTACGGTCACGGAGAATGGTATGTGGAATATGAACCGGGTATGCTTGAGGTTGAGGCTGCAATTGACGGAGTAGTTGTTTGTAAAGATACGCGGATTACCACAGGAAAAGCGGAGAAGCTTATGTTAAAATCGGATAACAGAATTACAGAAGCAAACGGCGTTGATATTGCAGTTATAACCTGTTACTGTGTTGATTCAAACGGCTTAGAAGTTCCCGATGCTGCACCTTATGTCAGTTTTAATACAAATAGTCTTGGCTCTGTTGCGGGAACGGGTTCTGATATAACAGATCATATTCCTCCTCACATTACACAAAGACAAATGAGAGCGGGCAGAATAACAGCAGCGGTTAGGGTTGGTAAAAAAGCGGGGGATCTAAAGATATATGCTTCGTCAGACGGTTTAGACGGTGCAGTGCTTACTATCCCTCTTTTGGAAAGTGAAAAATAATTAATGAAAATGCATTGCGTATGCATAATGTGTATTTAATGAAACCGACCTGTTGAAATCATATAAACCTCTTAGAGCAGATTTCTAATTTGAAATATTCTTATTGTATCTGCCCTAAGGGGATTTTATCTTTTTGTGAAAAAATTATTTTTCTGTATTATATCAATATTCCGATTGCGGTATATTTGTCATTTGGAAAACATTTCGTTAAATTATTAAGATACGGTTTTGCGCAGTTTAATAAATAAATAATGCTCACTGAATAAATGCGATTTTCAATCGCATTTAGAAAAATTATGACTGTTGTCAAAATTTTTCATGTAAAATCGAAGATTTTACACAGTTCGCATTGATAAAGTCTGCTGAAATAAATATTTTGGGAGCAAA
>JAXEIW010000162.1:0-3042 GCA_034101885.1 Clostridia bacterium
ATTGAAAAGAAGAAGCAGGATATTATAGATGCAATTACTGCTTTGGGTGATGTAGAAGAATTAACAAGTGATGATCTTGATAAGATAGAAGCCATATATAAATATAGGTATGGATGAACCGAGTGCATTGGGAACGGGACAAACAAAAGAGCGATGTGATAAGCTGGGAAAAGATACTGTGTATATAGATTATCTTAATAAAATAATAAGGCTGTGTAATGAAAAATATGAAAAAATCCCTATGATATGGGATGATATTCTGTTTGAAAAGCCCGAATGTATTGAAAAAATTAAGGGAGATTGTGTAGTGATGGATTGGGGATATGAAGCTGATTCGCCCTTTGTGGCACGATGCGAGTATTTATCAAGAAAGGGATTGAAATTCTACACTTGCCCCGGAACAAGTACATGGGGAAGCTATACCGGCAGATTTGATAATATGATTTATAATATTGAAATTGCTGTGAAATCATGTATTCATTATAATGGAGAGGGAATGATACTTACAGATTGGGGAGATGGAGGACATCCTCAATGTATTGCAATGAGCTTTATTCCGTATGTTTTTGTAGCTGCCTGTGCATGGAATTATAAATCAAACATATTCGATTTCTCGTATTTTAAAAAGGTTGAAATTATTCAATATATTGAAGAATACATTGATACATTTATATTTAAAGAAAGACAGGTATCGAAAATATTACATAAAATGGCAAATTATTATCTTTTTGAAACACAAAATCGCTTTAATGAAACCTTTATTAATTCAGATAAAATGGCGTATTCGAGTGACGTGCCTATAAAAAAAGGGTATACAAGACCAAGACTTACCGAAAAGGAAGCTGTCAATATTGAAAATTATATGAGGGATTTGAAAGATGAATTGTTATTATTAGATAATGATACGCCATATATTGACGATATAATTTTAAATTGTGATATGGTAATTCTTACAGCAGGCTTTATTCGTGAAAGTATTCTGAATGATGAAGGCAAGATTTGTAACAATGAGTTAAAAGTGAATTTTATGGAATTAAAAGAAAGATTTAAGAGCTTATGGCTTGCAAGCAGTAAAAAAACAGGATGCGAAATTTTTATGGAAAGTTTGGATAAGATAATATCTGAATTTGATTGATGATTATGAAAAAAATAAAAAATAAAAGAGGTAAGAACATATGTTAAAGAAATCAAAACCTATTATTGTAACTTCTGATAATGCGGTAATAGAAAAGTTAAAAATCAAAAATCCAACAGGCTTTGGAATAATTATTAAGGCAAATAATGTTGTAGTAAAGGAGTGCGATATTGAAGGCAGTATAAGAATTTGCGGAAAGGCAAAAAACACAAAAATATTGAACAATTACATTCATGACATAAAGCCTGAGGGTGACACGCTTACTGTTAGGCAGATTGCAGGCGTAACTACAACAGAGGGGCTGGGAATATTTGAAAAAGAGGGTTTGGACGCCCAAAATATTCTTATTAAGGGGAATTATTTTAAAGATGTGCCCTCCGGTGTTTATCTTGTAAAGGCAAGGGGGAACATCGAGGTTGACGGAAACTATTGTGAAAATCAGTACGGACCTTTCCCAAGAGGTCAGATGTGTCAGCTTTATAGTTGTTGCACTACTTTGGAAACATACATAAAAATTACAAATAACTATTCGTATGTAAACAGCAGTAATCCTGTTCAAAGGTCATTTATGACAAATGGCAGAGTGGGCGCAGAGGATCATATAAATTGCTTTAAATGCAAAGGATGTGAGGAATCCCCAATAATAATTTCAGACAATTATTTGTACGGCGGTTCAGGCAGTAGTTCAAATTCGGGCATTATGGTCGGTGACGGAGGCGGAGAGTATTTCCATGTGCTTAACAATATCGTTTACTATACCGAAAACTGTGGAATAGGTGTATGCGGCGGAACAGGAAATGTTGTTAAAGGAAACAGAATTTTTCAGGATAAGAGTCCTGCATGGAATGAAAGAAAGGATGCAAGAGGCATTCAGGTTGAGTGCTACGGTACACCTTTTTACGGCAAGACGCTGATTGAAGATAATCTTGTGGCATTTAAAAGCTCTACATGGTCATATGATATGTGCAATCTTTTGTGCAAGACCGATACGGCTGTTTTTAATAACAACAAATTCTGTACGGATAAGGAGTTTGGAGAGCTTGATGTTTTTCCGGAGCGTAAGCCTTTATCAGCTGATGATACTTTGCTCAAACCATGGGAGCTTTTGGAAAAGGAAATTTATGAAGAAATCTAAATGTTCTAATATATACGAGTGCAAAAACAGCTTTGATACTCAATATGCAAGATAATGAAACAAAAGTTGATGAGGATGTTCTGCAAAGTTTTTTGAATTTAATATGTAAAGAATTGCAATATTTAATGGGTATATCATTTTTTTTAAATTTTTAAATTTTTGTAGTTTTTTTTAAAAACCTATTGACAATAATGTTTTATTGTGGTATAATATTATTCGTTGGTTATCAATCTGTCAAATTTTTGCATGCACCATTAGCTCAGTTGGTAGAGCACCTGACTCTTAATCAGGGTGTCCAGGGTTCGAGTCCCTGATGGTGTACCAAATCACAAAACCGCATAAATGCTGAAAGAACAAGCATTTATGCGGTTTTTCTTTACATTTAAAGTAATCAAACAAAATCAAAAATAACAGCAAATAATCAATCAGCTGTAGTCAAACTGTAGTCAAAGGCAAACGGGTGATATGATATAATAACACACGGCATCGAGTTCGATGCCGTTTTCATCATTCATGTTCTCTTATAACCTGCAAAGCCTTTCTTGCGAGCCAATAAGCGTTATTATCCTTTTGAAGCTTATCGACCCACAAATCGGAATCGGAAATAATACCCCTGTGAGCGAGTTCCCAAACTATATCGTTTACCTCTGTCAATTCTTTCATGTTTTCATCGCCTCCCTTCAAAAATCTTTTTACGCAGATAAGACCTTTGTTTTTCAATTTTGTTGTACTCTTTTGCGAAAAGCGGGATTTACAGTAAGATGACATATTT
>JAXEIW010000163.1:0-2097 GCA_034101885.1 Clostridia bacterium
AAAAGGTTTTTTTGATACATACAGAGATGTTCTTGAAAATATTGATATTCCTATGGGTTTCTGCGATGAGGTTGGCGGAATGTATGGTGTCAGCTCAATGAAAGAGGATATGCCTTTGGGGGAATTTCTTTATTGGGTAACGGCAGAAGGAGAAACCGTTCCGGATTGTTTCATGGCCGTTGCCTGTAAAACGGAAAACTGTAAAATTATTACCGAAAGCCTAAAGGAGGTTTATCCCGGTGATGAAATTTCGGAAAATATCACGGTATACATTTTTAATAAATACCATAACAGAAGCCTCAGCGGAAGTGAAATTGACTATCTGAATCCCAAAAGCTCGGAGATTGTTTTAAAAAAAGAAGGTGTATTTTAATGAGTATTTATGGATTACAAAGTTGGCAGATTTTACAGCAAAAGAATGGATATGCTGATTTGGAGCTTGTTTATGAGACTACAGGTTGGCTCAGAAACCCTGTGATACCTGAGGAAATCAGAGTATCGGCATTATTAAAAAGAGTAAGAGCAAGAATATTTGAAGAGGAAACCGGCAGAGAAGTCATTTCCTGGGTATACGGAACAGATTTAAAAGACTATAAATCTTATTGTAAAATAAAAAATATTCCTGTTGGCGGATTATACACTCTTCAGTTTCAACCGGTATTCCAAAATGAAGACGGAACAACATTCTCATATCCCGGAGAAATGATAAAGCACTTTGGAGTAGGGGATAATTTCTTAATAGCAGGGCAAAGCAATGCTGACGGAAGTGCATATGGTCCATATAATGAAGAAATGATGATAGGTGTACACTCATACAGAGGCGGAAAATGGGATTTGGCGTCACATCCTTTGGGAGGGGCGGGAGTGAGCCCGTTTTTATCCTTTGCAAAATATCTGAAAAAGCGATTGGGATATCCGATAGGTCTTATTCCAAGAGCTGTCGGTGGTTCGCCTATATCAACATGGGTAAAGGGCGGAGTTTACACTGAACGATTAAGGGACGAAGTAAATGACGGATTGGGTGATATAAAGGCTATTCTTTGGTATCAGGGTTGTACCGATGCTGAAAAAATGGAAACAGCAGTGATTTATGAAAATGAATTTATGAATTACAGAAATGAAATGAAAAAAATGTTTGGTGATATTCCTATAATAACCTTCCAGCTTAACAGATTAAGAAATGAAATGATTGAACAGGAAGAGGGATATAACATTTTAAGAGAAACACAAAGACAGATAGCTTTAAAAAATGAGGATTGTTATATTATTCCGACTATTGATTTAACAAATATGTCCGATCACATACATAACGGTTGCAGTGACAGTATGCTTTTGGGACAAAGAGCTGCCTCCTTTGTGCTTGATAAGGTTTATAATAAAGAGAAAAATTATCAAGCACCGGTATTAAAAAGCGTGTCGGTTAATGAAAACAAAGTTCGATTGGAATTTGACAATGTAGTAGAAAGTCTTACATATCTTCCGGCAAAAAAAGAATTGTTTCCTGTTATTATTACAGATGTAAACGGCGTTAAGATAATAGACAATTTTATTATTGAAAAAAATGTTGTTACTTTAGTGTTAAATGAAGAGTTAGATAAAGATGCAAGAATCAGTATAAATTCAGGAATTGATCCTAAAAGCATAATTTTTGATAATGTTTCAAAACAGCCTGTTATTTGTGTTTATAACTTTAAAATTTAATTACGTTTATTTAATTAAAATTAGTTTGAATATTTGGGATTCAGAAAGGAGTCAATGGTTACAAAATGGAGAAAAATAAATTTAAAAATCCAGATAAAAAATTCAGCCCGTACTGCTTTTGGTTTGGTAATGACTGGTTTGAAAAGGCGCATATTGTCGGAATGGCAAGGGAAATGGAACAGAAAGGCATGAGCCCCGGATATTTTCAGGACAGGGGCATTACAAAAAACAAATTCCTGTCAAAAGGTTTTTTTGATACATACAGAGATGTTCTTGAAAATATTGATATTCCTATGGGTTTCTGCGATGAGGTTGGCGGAATGTATGGCGTCAGCTCAATGAAAGAGGATATGCCTTTGGGGGAATCTCTTTATTGGGTAACGGCAGAAGGAGAAA
>JAXEIW010000164.1:0-3890 GCA_034101885.1 Clostridia bacterium
CAATTTTATATGTTTTTGATGTTGCACCTTCAATTGCCGTCCAGCTGTCCGAGTTTCTGTTATCCGAATAGTACCACTGATATGAAGTGCTGACCGATGGACCCGAAGCACCCAAATATTCAAAATTGGCAACCAATGATTCACCGTCGGTCTCATCCACCGAAAGGGTAACATTGTCAAGATACATATATTCATTTTGAGATATATCATCAAAATATGCAGTCTTTCCGACCTCTGTTCCGGCATAACCAAGAGTAATCCATTTTGTCACACCTGCGCCAATATCTTTGACCGGTTTTCCGTCTAAGTACACAACCCCACTTGTTGATCTTGCATAGCCATTCGTGACCACATTTCCGGAGTTGTTTGCCTGCACTATTGTTACCTGATGCCAGCCCTTTGTTCTTGCTATTCCCGTATCTGTAGCATTATTTATATCATCAGGCAGCCATATTTTACTCCATCTGGCATGAACACCGGAAATTTTATATGTTGTGTCTGTAGAATTGATTATGCCTATCGCACCGGTATTATGGTAAATATTATTCACGTAAAAACCAATACCCGCTTCTGCATTTTCGGCAGTGCCGTTATCATAAAACCAACCTTCACAAACTAAGTTTGATCTTTGATTTTCCCTCCACATTAGCGTCTGATGGGTAAGTGCGTTTTTACCTGCAACGACCACACCATTGTCTTGTTGTGCAGATACAATATCACTTTCTTGGACTGTTATTTTACCTGAATAGGAGCCTCTTCTTGCATAAGCACTATCTTGCACTGCACTGCCATAACCCGATGATTCCGTATCATAAAAGTAATGAATCTTGGGTGTTACCGTAATCATCATAGTTGCCGACAGTTCCCCGTATTTTACGGTAACGGAAGAAACGCCGTAGTCCTTCATTGTCATTGTACCTACACTGTCGATAGCAACAACATCTTCATTACTCGATTCAAATGTACAATTCTCATAATCTTCAAAAAAATCCTCATTACCATTTGCGTCATAAACTATTACATCAAGTTCTTGAGTGTCGCCCTTTGAATAAACAGACTGCATTTTTCCGAGACTTATGCTTTGATAATCGGATACTGCAAACGCAACCGAAAAGCTAAAGGTTGAACAAATAGCCGCAGCTGTTAACATACTAACTATCTTTTTTGTTATTCTTTTCATTTTCATGTCTCCTTTTCTCTTTATTTTATTTCTCATCCACCTTTTGCCGCAATAACCGGCAGGGAGGGTGTTCCCTTAAAGCCTTCTCCTATCCTCCTTTCTCTGTATTGTAAGCCCTTTCGGATATATGTAATAAACAGCCTTATTATTCAGTCCGACTGTTTGGACTTCCCTGTTAAATAATTTTAACACTCGGTGTTCCCGTAAGCTCTGTTTCTCCGTATATTCCCTTAACAAAGGTTCTCAGCGAGGTTTCATCAGAATAGCTGTTGATGTAATTTTTAGCCGTTTCGCAATATGTATTTAAAATATACGGTGAGGTAAAGCTTGCAATTATTGTTTTATCTCTGTCAAACACAAGAGAGGTATGAATCGTAACTGCCGGTTCACCTACGGGATCGGGTATATCCTTTTCAAGCATATATGCAAAAATCAGCAAATCATAATCCTTGTTCACGCTGCTGAAATCCGCATGGTAGTTGCACCAGGATTCAAGCACCTCAACCTCTGCCCCCCTCTTTTCCATTTCTTCCTTTAAAATGCCCAGCTCTTTTTTAATATCTTTTGTGCTTACTCCCACAAGTCTGATTTTTTTTACCTTGTTTTTATCTATGGGTAAACCGGAATTTCTCAAAACACAAGTACCCTTTTGAGCTAAAGCCTCTGCTGTTTTTTTCGCAAACTCAACGGCATCGGGGACCTTTGGTCTTTTTGAAATCTTATTTTTCATCTTCATAATTCTTGAATATGCGTCTTCCAATCTTTCCATGGGAATTTCGCCGTTCAACAGCTTTTTCTCAATATTGTCAATCGTTCTGAGCTGCGGCCATAAAAGCATATCCACACCGATTTCAAAGCATTTAACCTCCGCTTCGTCCTGCTCATATATCCAACGCAGAAATCCTCCCATATCCAAAGCGTCCGATACCACAACGCCCTCAAAGCCCATTTCTCCCTTTAAAACCTTTGTAATCAAGTCATACGAAAGAGTTGCCGGAGGATATATTCCGTCTACAGCGTCATTCTGAAGTGCCGGGCAGGAAATATGACCCGGCATAATAGCATCAACACCGGCTTCAATAGCCACCTTAAACATTTTTCCCGATGTTTCTTCCCACTCCTTTTTTGACAAGGAATTAACCGTTCTTACAATATGCTGATTTCTGTAATCAACACCATCTCCCGGAAAATGCTTCGCCGTTGTTAACAGTCCGTTTTCTTTATACCCTCTTACAAGCTCCCGATATAACGTAGCTACCCTATTTACATCATCGCCCATACTCCTTCCGTTTATAACAAGGTTTTGATGATTTATACATAAATCCGCAACCGGGGCAAAAGTCCAATTTATTCCTTCGCTTACAGCCTGCTGTGCAATCGCTTTTCCGTAATCATATGCTAACTGTTTATCGTTTGCCGCACCTAAGCATAAGAACGGCGGCAGCATGAAACCATCGTCGACAATGCCTTCTGCTCCGTTTTCTCCGTCAATGCATATTATAAGCGGCACCTTGGAATATTTCTGATACTCGGCGGCAACGTTATATGAATTGTTTAAGTCCTTGTTGTACGGACAAATCTCACCTCCGACAAACAAACCTCCCACAGGATATTGCTTCATAAAATTCTCAATACTGCCGAATTGTTTTATATGCTCCTCCGGATCTGCCTTGACAATAACCGTTTGACATATTTTTTCTCTTAATGTAAGTTCTTTTTCCATTTTAGTGACCATTTGTTCCTTTCGTATTTTAAACAAAAAACTCAGTCTGCCCAACTTTAATACGTATTTTTGATAAATATAGTAAAAAGTGCCTGTCATAGCAAAATAAGTTTTATGTTTACTCCTATTATAACAATTCCATAAATAAAATACAATGAGCAAAAATTTCCAAAACATATCATTTTCGCTACAAGCTTTTCCTTATTTTGTTACCATATAACATAAATCAACCTGTTGTTTTGTAAAATTTGCCAAATTATATATTAATAAAAATTCAGAATAGAAGCTGTGCCTAAAATCACATTGACAAATCAAAACACATCTGATATAATACAAACATAATATAAATCTAAAAATATTGGTGATACTATGCTTGACGGGTCTATCAGCGGTGAATATTTATATAACTACGACAAAATAAGGATTTCTCAGTTCAGATTAAAAACAAAACGTCTTTCTTTCAAGGAAAGGGAAATTTGGAATATAAAAAAGCATTTTACAAATTTCTATTCCTTGTTTTACGTTTACGGCGGCGGTGCAATGATCTATTTGAATGATAAAAAATTTGAAGTCCCGAATCATTCGCTTGTTGTTGCGGATCGCGGTGACGTTATCGCAGGCTGTGGGCTTGAAAATAATGAAACATTCAGAATAGCTATTGATTTTAAGCCTGAGCTTTTTGATAATGTAAATAATGCAGAAGCCGATTTTTCCGATATGCTTAATTCGGTATTGCGTCTGCAAAATAAAAATGATTTTAAATTGCCCGACAGCTATTATTATTACGATAAAACAGGATATTTGCAGGAATTATTCGAAAACTCACTTGCCGAATACAGAAGCAGAAAATTCAGATGGGACGAAATCGTTAAAGGAAATATTTTGGAAACCTTGATTTTGATTGCGCGGGATTTGGAATTGGACAATAAAAATTTACCGCCTGATTTTATCCAGATTATTGTGGATTACATAGAGATTAATATAAAC
>JAXEIW010000165.1:0-12001 GCA_034101885.1 Clostridia bacterium
ATTCCTTCTTCCGTTGCCACAATTTTAGGAGTAAACTTTGCTCCCCACTGTGTAAACAAATGAGAAATCTCAAAGTATTTTATTCCGCATCGTATACATAGATCTACCCATCTTTCCAAAAGTGTAAAATCAAAGGAATAAATTTCCCCTTCTTTTTTTATTCCTACCAACTGTACAGTCGGTCTTTCTCCTCCGACCTCTGTATCAAGAGGCGGGGTAAAAACAGGCGTCAATATCATATTAACACCGTTTTTAACTGCTGTATTTATAAATTTTTCTATAAGCTCCCAGTGCTTCTCACTCCAAACAGGGACTTTATAATATTCCGCAATACAATCGGTGTGAAACCACTGCGTAAAAATCAAATCACTTTCCGGCAATTCTATCGGCAGCACTTCATATATAAGCTCGCAGCTTTTTTTATGTTCTGCCGTTATAAGTTCCGCAGTAATATTATGTTTTCCCACCGGTGCATTTCTGTCAACCGTAATCCATATGCTCTGATACCATCCGGTCGCCTCTGTTTTTCCGTTTTCAACAGGCATCAAAATATCGGGGTACATTCCCGGTTCCTTACTTATATAGTCAGGATCGTTAAATCCCTCCTCATATGTCGGAAGCATAACCGGAACACAACCCACCGAATACACCTTTATAAAATCGGCAATATCTCCTGTAATTTTTATATTAACTTCAGTTTTGTGTTTTTCCTTAAACGCAATCTGATATGCTCCCTCTTCTCCGTGAAGAACTGTTATTTTTTCGATAGGCTTTGCTTTATAATCACTTTTGGGCAAAACCTTTTCCAACGATGAAATCTGAATTAAATCTGTCATTTTCAAAATCTCTCCTCTATACATAATTTTGTTATATTCTTTTTCCGCATTTCGGACAATATTCAAAATCCTCCCGAACTGTATAACCGCAGTTCTCACATTTCCTTTCTCGGTTTTCATAAAATGAATTCTCCGGTTCTAAATCATCGGGAGAAATTAAAACATTTTCTCCCCTTTCAATTCTCCTTCCCAATTCTTTATTTAATTTAAAAAGCTTATTGCATGAGGAACATTCCGCATAATATTGCTTTGACCATTTAAATATCGGTATAAAGAATAATGTAAAACACATATAGGTGCAAAAAATTCTATAGCTGCAATACGCACCGCATAATTTGCAAATATTCATACCGCCGCCGTCATACTTAATTTCCTTTTGACCGTCGAAAATACCCATAATAAAAAACATAATAATTCACTCCGTAAAATGTCAGTTTATAAATGAAAATCGCATTTATTCAGTGAGCATTATATATTCTTTTTACTGTTTTGTCAAGCCTTTTAAAATATATTGCACTATCTGCTTAATATTTTTTTCACTCCACGAAGTTCAATATAACCTCGTTGGCCTATTGGCTCTAACTGTATGCGTGGGCTTTCGTTGTCCCATTCATAACCTATCACGGACGGTTCATAACGTTCCATTGAATGTTGTACCGCCCCTATTGCCTCGCAATAATTTTCCTCCTCGAACGGTTCACCCTGAAACATCAGATAATCAGCTTGAGGCAATTCAATAATATCAAATCCGTCAGGTATTGCTCCGTTATAGTCGAAAGGCACTTCTACTCCCTGCACATATGTTGATGTACCCGGTTTTTTATAATGTTCGTTCAGCCACAGGCAAACCGGTTCTTTGCAAAGCGAATCCATACCGGAAAGTATCCCCCATACATCGCAGCCTACTTCCTCACGGTAAGAAAAATAATCCTCTGCTTTTATTCCCCGTTTAATAATTACTTTTCGTGCATCTTTATGAATTATCTGCACAAATACACTTTGTAAATTTTCCATATCAACATTATACTTTCTTAATTCTCTGAATTTTACTCCGTAAGGTATGAAAAGCGTTATAGGTTTCTTTTCTTTGGCATATTCTTTTGGATTTATTCCGAATTCTTTAAAAAATGCACGGGTATATCCGTCAACACTGTCATACCCCATGTCTAAAGCCGCATCAATCACACGGCAGCCATCATTTTTAAGCCGCATTGCCGAACGCGAAAGACGCATACGGCGCACATATTCCGACGGAGTAAGTCCTGTGTAACGGCGAAACAGTTTGTATGAATACCATGGCGAAAAAAACGATAC
The DNA here is from genome assembly GCA_034101885.1 of Clostridia bacterium. GTDB lineage: Bacteria > Bacillota > Clostridia > UBA1381 > UBA1381 > RGIG1988. The sequence continues at coordinate 2,151 of JAXEIW010000165.1, forward strand.
CTTTGCAAGCTGTGACATTGTTATCGTTTTTTCAAAATTTTTTTCAATATAGTCCTGCATACGCTGTACTGCCAATATCTGTTCCCTCATCGGTTTTTCACCTCACAAATACATTTTACCTTATTTAGAAATATTTTTCTCGACTTTATTTGCTGTTTTAATAAAAAGACTGTATTTTACAATTAAGATTATATGTTAAAAACAAAAAAAGGTCAATAAGTTAATCATTAAAAGCTCAGAACATTTGTATACTTCGCAAGCTGTAATTTATGCAGACAAAAAATTCATAATTATATATTGCTGTAAGACAATAAATATATTAATTTCATACTTAACCCAAAAACACCAATAATTCACTTGAAATAAAAAAATTTAAAAATTTCAAAAAAGATATTGACAAATTCAAATAAATGTGGTATTATATACCTATAAAACAAGTAGGTATTATAGGTAATATGGAGGTGTCACTCATTATGATACATAGAAATGAACGATGTAGACTATAAAAGCACATAACCGATTAAACTTAATATTAAAATGAATCAAAAGGAGAGATATATATGAAAATTTATGAAAAAATCACCGATTTAATTGGCGGCACACCGCTTTTGGAACTGAAAAATTACGAAAAAAACAAGAACTTATCTGCCACAATACTTGCAAAGCTTGAGTATTTTAATCCGGCAGGAAGTGTAAAAGACAGAATCGCCAGAGAAATGATTAACGATGCCGAAACCAAAGGACTGTTAAAACCCGATTCTGTAATCATCGAACCCACAAGCGGAAACACAGGTATAGGTCTTGCAGCCGTTGCAGCCTCAAGAGGCTACAAAATAATTCTTACAATGCCTGAAACAATGAGTGTTGAACGTAGAAATCTTTTAAAAGCCTACGGTGCGGAGCTTGTTCTGACCGATGGTGCAAAAGGAATGAAGGGTGCAATCGCAAAAGCACAGGAATTGGCAGAGGAAACTCCCAACAGTTTTATTCCCAGTCAATTTACAAACGAGGCTAACCCTGCCGCACACAGAAAATCTACAGGTCCAGAAATTTGGAAGGATACAGACGGAAAGGTTGATATTTTTGTTGCCGGAGTTGGTACTGGCGGAACCGTGTCCGGAGTCGGCGAATATTTAAAATCACAAAATCCGAATGTAAAGATCGTTGCTGTTGAACCTGCCGGTTCTCCCGTACTTTCAAAGGGTACTCCCGGTCCTCACAAAATTCAAGGTATCGGTGCGGGATTTGTGCCCGAAACTTTAAATACCCAAATTTACGATGAAATTATAACTGTTGAAAACGAGGACGCTTTCGAAACAGGCAGAACTCTCGCAAGAGGCGAAGGATTGCTTGTGGGTATTTCTTCGGGTGCTGCCGTATTTGCCGCAACAGAGCTTGCAAAACGTCCCGAAAATAAAGGTAAAATTATCGTTGCCCTTCTTCCCGATACCGGCGACAGATATTTATCTACACCCATGTTTTCAGAATAAAAATTAATACTTATGTTAAAAGAATCTCCGCATAATCAAATTATAAAACAAGATTTTGCGGAGATTGTTTTTCCCATGAGACATAAGATAAGTTATAAAAAAAACAATTCTAATTTTTTCTCAATATAATTTTTATAAAATTAAGATATTTTCCTCCACCTGCATTCATCGCTTTTCTGTCACCCACAGCATATTCGTTTTCCTGTTTCAGCCAATCATCCCATACTTCATCATTTGATTCCATTTCAGAAACTTCAATAACATCTGCATCTTTACACTTGCTTACAATATCTGACCAATATTTTATATCGTGCATATATTCAAGCTGTTCGGGAGTCCATGATAAAAGCAGTTCGGAAGGCAGATTATCATGACAATCCCTTTTCATACCCGGTATTGCAATGTAAATGTAACCTCCGCTTTTCACATACGGTAACAATTTGCTATCAAGATATTCTTTGTCACGACCAAAATAATTGTAAGAATCGATGCTTACAACAGCGTCAAAAAATTCCTTTTTAAACGGTAAGTCAGTGGCATCTGCCTTTACAGGAATAATTTCCTCGTCATTAAGCCCCATATTTCTGAAAAATTTTCTATTTTCCTCCGGCTTACTCCATAGGTCTGCCGCATAAACCTTAAACCCGTATTCCTTTGCAAGAAACACACTTGTCAGCCCCTGTCCGCTGCCAAGGTCACAAACAACGGCATTTTCCGGTATATTGCAATCCCTTAAAAGTTCTTCCTCCAATTTAATTGGATTAGGTCCCATAATCTTTTCCATAAATTCAGATGTACTGTATTTTTGACTTAATATATATTCCATTAAAATTTCCCCTTTTTATTCTTTTTATTAAATTTTGCAATTTCTTTAAATTTTCGTTCCTTTCCCGCAAGATAGCTTTCACTGTCCGCTGCATAAGCAATTTCCGCCTTTAGCTTTTTATAAGATTTACAGCGTTCTTCCGAAAGCTCTCCTTTTTCAAGCGCCTCCGATACCGCACAGCCTTTTTCGTTTGTATGGGTACAGTTTTTGAATTTACATTGTGATGCAAGTTTTTCAATATCTGCAAAGGTGAGGTCAACTCCCGCATCCGAATCCCACATACCCAACTCACGCATACCCGGCGTATCTATAACAACTCCCCCGTCGGAAATCAATATCAATTCTCTGTGAGTTGTTGTATGACGACCCTTATCATCGTTTCTAAGTCCATTTGTACTAAGACGATTTTCACCGAGTAAACAGTTTATCAGGGTAGATTTGCCTACACCTGACGAACCGATAAAGGCAACTGTCTTCCCTTCTGTAATATACGGAAGAATTTGAGAATAACCCTCCTGTAAAGCTGTCGTTGTTACAAGAATATCTGTACCAAAAACAATATTCTTTATTTCGGATATTATGTTGTTTGTATCATTACATAAATCCGATTTTGTCAGTACAATTACAGGATTTGCACCGCTGTCAAGACCGATTGCAAGATAGCGTTCCAGCCTTCTTAAATTATAATCATTATTAAGCGACATACAAATAAAAACAGTATCAATATTTGCAGCGATAACCTGTTCTTTGCGGTTTGTTCCGGCAGCCTTTCTTACAAAACTGCTTTTACGCTCAAGTATATGATGTATCACCGCTCTGTCACTTCCTATTATTTCAGCCATAACAAAATCTCCGACAACCGGATAGTCAGAAACAGTTTTTGCATTGTATCGGAATTTACCGGAAATCTCTGCAATATATTCACCCGTTCCCGTTATAATATGATACATTCCTTTTTCCTGTAAAATGACTCTGCCTACGCTCAACTCATCATACACCGAAGCAAGAGCAGCAAACCTGTCGGTTAAACCATATTGTTTCATGTTTATTTTCATATTTTTTCCCCTCGCAGTCTATTTTCATTAAAATTCTTTGAAAAATTTTCTATATGCTTTTCAAGCAAAGTCATAACAAATGCTATATCTGATGTATCGTCATATATGTTGTATAAAAGATATATCGGTCCGTAAAATAGAAGTGCCGACTGCATTGCCTCTTCCGCAGACTCAGTCATTGATGAAAATATATCTGCCATATATTTTAAAGGTCCACCGGAAATATACTGCCGGTAAAGCTCACCCATTTCTTTGCTCTTATACTGTTCCAAGGTCAGCAGCTTTCTAAAGCAGCATGAAAACTCCTCCTGCGTCCAATAAAGAAATATAGACTTAGTAAACGCGCTGATTTTTTCAAAAGATACATTTTTATAACTGTCACGCATCTGCTCTATAGTTCCCTCAGGCATTTGGAAATCTTTTGCACGTTCCAAATCCATTTCATTAACACAATTTATTATACTGTCAAATATATCTCTCTTACTTTTATAATGTTTATACAAGGACGGAGCTTTGATTCCGACCGCATCGGCAATTTCTGTCACTCCTACCGCTTCATAGCCTTTTTGAGCAAAAAGCTTTAACGCTTCGCTTAATATTCTTTCTTTTGTATCTGTACTTTTCATAACGCACCTCTATTGGCTAATTATCTTTAGCTATATTATAGCTAAAATCATTTAGCTTGTCAAGAGAAATTTCAAAAATTACATAAATAAGAAAAAAAAAATTACCGCATGAACACAACGGTAATTATTTATTAAGGAATTATTCTTCGATTTCAGCCATTTCATTATATTTGTCTAAAATAGCATCCTCAAGAGCAACACGCATTTGGCTGTTTATAGGGTGCGCTATATCTTTAAATTCATTTTCAGGAGTCTTTCTGCTCGGCATTGCAGTAAAAAGCTTGTCCTGACCTTCGATCACTTTAATATCATGCACGACAAAAGCATTATCAAATGTAACCGAAACCACCGCTTTCATCTTTCCGCTTCCCGGTATTTTTTTAATTCTTATGTCTGTAATATTCACTGTATTCACCACCTCTCAAACTCAAGTCGAAATTATGCAAAAATATTAATTGTTAATTAAATAATACATTTTTTTTTGTTAAAAGTCAATAAGTTGTGAAATATTTCTGTTAAAGGTGTGAAAAAATTGTTAATTTTTAACAAAACAAACTGTAATTTTTTTAAAATACGCCCAATAGAGTTTATATTATTTAAAAAAGAAAATAAATATTAAATACAGTTTTTATTTTTATTGCATCAAAAAAATTTATTTTTGATATATTTAAAGGTTGCTTTTTCGGTAATATGTGGTATAATATTATAAGAAAAACAAAATTGATTATTAAGCGTTTTATATTAATTTTAACGTGTTTAGAAAGGATTGATAGCATTAATGAAAAGATTTGAATTGTCAGATCTTGAACCGGGCGCTCATATACATTTTATCGGCATCGGCGGTATAAGTATGAGTGGACTGGCTCAGATTTTACTGCAAAAAGGATTCAAAGTAACAGGTTCGGATCGCTGCAAATCTCATATAACCGATAATCTCGAAAAAAACGGAGCTGTTATATATGAAGGTCATGATGCGAAAAATATACACGGTGCCGATTTAATTGTGCACACAGCGGCAGTTCACGAAGATAATCCCGAAATGCAGGCGGCTATGGTTAATAATATTCGACTTATCGACAGAGCGGAATGTCTTGGTGCGATTATGAAGCTATACAAAAACGCTGTAGGTATTTCGGGTACTCATGGAAAAACAACTACAACAGGCATGATGACTCATGCGCTTATATATGCAGGAAAAGATCCCACCGTAAGTATAGGCGGCGAGCTTGATATTATTAACGGAAATATCAGAACGGGACATTCCGACTGTTTTATTACGGAAGCGTGCGAATACACCAACAGTTTTTTAAAATTCTTTCCTAAAATTGCCGTTATAACAAATATTGAGGAGGATCATCTCGATTTCTTTTCCGGTATCGGACAAATCAGAGAAAGCTTTGCCGCTTTTGCAAAGCTTACGGAACCGGACGGCAATGTTGTTGCCTACGGAGATGATAAAAACGTAAAAATTGCCCTTAAGGATTCAAAATCCAATATCATTTATTACGGAAAGAATAAGGATTTGGATTATTTCCCGGAGAATATTAATATTAAACACGGTTTTCCCGAATTTGATGTTGTTCACAACAAAAAAACCGTTGCACGTATATCTTTAAAAGTTCCGGGCGAACACAATATATTAAACGCCCTTGCAGTTATCGCCGTATGTGAGCTGCTCGGCATTGATTCCGAAACGGCAGCAAAAGGAATAGAAACCTTTAAAGGCACTCACAGACGTTTCGAAAAGCTCGGAAGCTGCAACGGTGCAACGGTTATAGCCGATTACGCCCACCACCCTACCGAAATTGCCGCTACATTAAAAGCCGCAAAGGATTTTGAATATGACAAAATGTGGTGCGTTTTTCAGCCGCATACCTATACAAGAACAAAAACACTATGGAATGATTTTCTTACCTGCTTTGATGATGCCGATAAGCTTATTTTTACGCATATATATGCCGCAAGAGAAAAATTTGACGGTGTAACAAAAGCAGAAAATCTTGCAAAGGAAATAAAAGAATCTGGAAAAGACTCTGTATACATTGAAGACTTTCCTTCGGTTTGCCAATATCTCAAAGAGAATGTAGGCGAAAATGACCTTGTGTTCATTATGGGAGCGGGAGATGTTATAGAGATAGGCGAAACAATAGTTAAATAAATACAAAATCATTTTATATTAAAAAATACGAAAGGAAAATTAATTATGGCAAATGATGTTTTTGCAAATATAGCCGCAAACGGTATTGGAGGACGGCAGGAATTTTTGTGCAGTCCCGAACCTATGAAAATTGACAAAAAATTTTGTATTCTTAATAATAAAGACTTAACTCCCTTTAAAATAAATAAAAAAATATCGGAAAAATCCGAACTGTATGCTGAGCTTGAAAAAGCAAAAGAATACTATAAGCCTTTTACCCAAAATCATGCTCCGGTTATTCCCGAATATAACAAACGTCAATACATCAAAGATTTTATTTTAAACGGTGAAAAAAGGATAACGATTCCCGAATACGAAGGTCCTGTGGGATATGCAAAGAAAACCTACGAATCGGAATTTACAATAGATGAAATAAAACAAGGAAAATCATATTTCATTCGCTCTTTGGGTGCGGATTATAAAGCTTATATCTACATTAACGGCTCATGCGCCGGAATCCATGAAGGCTTTTTTTCTCCCTTTGAATTTGAAATAACAGAGCTTATAAAACCCGGAAAAAACAGTCTTAAAATAGACTTGTTCAACGATTATATATATATGGGCAACGCTTTTGCAACACAGGAAAAGGTTGAGGGTGAAAAGCTTTACGCGGCAACCGGACTCGGCTGGGATGATGCGGCCGAGGGATGGCATCACTGTCCTGCCGGAATGGGGCTTTATAATCACATATATGTTGAAGAAAGAAATACAATACATATTAACGATATATTTGTTCGTCCTTTGCTGAATGAGGAAAAAGCCGAAGTATGGGTGGAAGTAAACAGCATGAGCTACCGCACAACTCCCATAACATTTAAACTTTCTCTTTACGGACAAAACTTTAAGAAAACCGTTTTTGAAAACATAGATTATATTCCGGAAACAATGAAAACCGTAGGTATGGGAGATTCTCTGACAGAGGCAAGCGTACGCGATGAATTGGGCAAAGGAATACCTCAACCGCTGAAACACGGAGCAAATCTGTTTAAAATAATGATAGATATAAAAAATCCCCATATATGGGATTTGGATACCCCGTATTTGTATCAAATTCAGGTAAGTGTTCTTGAAAACGGAGAAATAAAGGATACACAAAAACGTCAATTCGGAATGCGTGAGTTTAAACAAGATGTTGAAGGCTCTCCAAAAGGAATGTATTATCTCAATAACAGAAAAATAAGACTTCGCGGCGCAAATACAATGGGATATGAACAGCAGGACGTATTAAGAGGCGATTCGGAGCAATTGCTTGAAGATATGCTGCTTGCAAAACTGTGTAATATGAATTTTCTTCGACTTACACAAAGACCTGTTCAAGATGAGATTTATGATATATGTGATAAACTCGGTCTAATGACTCAAACCGATTTACCGCTTTTTGGGTGCATGAGAAGAACAGCGTTCTGCGAAGGCGTACGCCAGGCAGAGGAAATGGAAAAAATGGTAAGAAATCATCCATGTAATGTGGTCGTTACTTATATTAACGAACCTTTTCCAAATGCTAACAATGAGCCTCATCGTCATTTGCTGCGCAGTGAACTTGAGGATTTTTTCACTGCTTGTGACCTTGTTATTAAGCTGAATAATCCGGACAGAGTTATAAAGCACGTAGACGGTGATTACGATCCTCCCACAACCTCTATGCCCGATAATCATTGCTATCCTATGTGGTATAACGCACACGGCATAGACATCGGAAGATTGTACAAGGGCTACTGGCTTTCGGTAAAACCCGACTGGTACTACGGCTGCGGAGAATATGGTGCGGAAGGACTCGACTTTGCTGATGTAATGAAGGAATCTTATCCTGCCGAATGGCTGAAAGAGCCATTTGATCCGTCAAATATAGTTAGAGCACAGACAGGCAGCTTTTATTATTTCTTCTACGACAGGCAGGATAATATTGAGGACTGGGTTAAGGAAAGCCATCGTTTCCAAGCTTTTGCAACAACAGTAATGACAGAGGCTTTCAGACGAAATCCTTATATGGTTTCAAACGCAATTCATCTGTTTATTGACGCATGGCCCTCCGGTTGGATGAAAACAATTATGGATTGCAGACGTAATCCAAAGCCTGCTTATTTTGCATACAGAAATGCTCTGGAGCCTGTAATGATTTCATTGAGAACGGACAGATTTACATATTATGCCGGTGAAAAAATAAGCATTGAAACATATATATGCAATGATTCACAGCTTGAGTCGGATAACTTGACCGTAAGATACGAGCTTTATACCGGCGGCAAGCTTGTAATGTCCAATGAACAAAAGGCAAAAGCAACTGCGTGCGATGTTGATTATATCGCCGACTGCACTTTTTCCGTTGATTATGTTGATAACAGACAGAAATTTGAACTTCTTGCAATTCTTCTTGACGAAAAAGGAGCTGAAATTACTCATAACTCTATTAATATTGAAGTATTTGAAGATGTGGAGGTTAATGAAAACGACAACATCGTACTTTTGCAAAAGCTTCCTGTAGGCGAACACGAAATAGCCGGAGAAAAGGTTATAGTAAAAAATTGCGGAATGCTTCCGCTGCATTTTGTGTCAAGAAAAACAGGTCATAAAGCCGTTTCGGAATTTGAACCGAAGGATTTTTCATACTGGTACAATAAATCATGTGATATGATAACTCCTATTCTTGATACAACATTTACCGCAAGCGGATTTGATCCTGTTTTGATTTCCGGAAATCAAGATGATAACGGTAATTGGACAACCGCTCTTGCCTGTGCGGTTAAAGAACACAACGGCAAAAAATATGTTGTATGCCAACTTGATTTAAGATGCGAAAATCCCGTTGCAAAAAGATTTTTGAAGAATATTTATGAATTATAACCAAACTATTGAATTTATCTTTAAAATATGATAAAATAAAAATACAGCGTTTGCTGAAAGTAAATATATACAAATTTTAATTGCCGCTCAAAGGCGGCGGAATGGAGGATTCAAATGAAAATTGCTTTAATAAATGAAAACAGTCAGGCAGCAAAAAATTCCCTGATTTGCGAAACATTAAAAAAAGTTGTCGAACCTATGGGACATGAAGTGTTTAATTACGGAATGTATTCTGCTGATGACGAAAATCAGCTTACATACGTTCAGGCAGGTATTTTAACGGCCATATTAATAAACTCAGGTGCGGCTGATTTTGTTATTACCGGCTGCGGAACGGGCGAAGGTGCTATGCTTGCCTGCAACTCTTTTCCAAAGGTTCTTTGCGGACACGTTACCTCGCCTCTCGACGCTTACCTTTTCTCTCAGGTAAATGACGGAAACGCTGTTGCTATTCCTTATGCTCAAGGCTTCGGTTGGGGCGGTGAATTAAATCTTACATATATTTTTGAAAAACTGTTTTCCACTCCGGGCGGCGGCGGATACCCAAAAGAAAGAGTTGAGCCGGAACAGAGAAACAAAAAAATTCTCGACAAGGTTAAGGAGGCAACCCACAGAGATTTATTGGATATTCTTCCCATGCTGGATAAAGACCTGTTAAAGGGTGCTGTTTCCGGAAAGAACTTCAGTGAATATTTCTTTGCAAACTGCAAATGCGATAAAATTGCAAACTACATCAAAGAATTGCTGAATTAATAACCGATTATAAAAAAATAGCAGCAGCTTTCAGACTTTTTGCCTGTTAGCTGCTGTTTTTGT
>JAXEIW010000166.1:0-6123 GCA_034101885.1 Clostridia bacterium
TTGTTTGGGTGCAAGGGTTTTGTGCGTTTTTGCAAAAAACCTTGCGCTCTTAATAAATATTTTGCTTCCAAAATATTTATTTCAGCAGGCTTTATCAATGCGAACTGTGTAAAATCTTTGATTTTACACGAAAAATTTTGACAATAGTCATAATTTTACTAAATGCGATTGAAAATCGCATTTATTCAGTGAGCATTATATATTATTTTTGGATTTTGGAAAAACAAGGTTAAAAACATTTTAACAAGTAGCAGTACTGCAATATTTGGTGGGTGATTTGAAGGGAGCAATGTTCATTGAAATGAAATACGGTGTAATTGATATAGGAACAAACACTGTTCATGGGGTTGTTTATTCTGTTTCGGGAAAAATAAAAACAGATTGTGACATTACTTTAGAGTCGGAAATTTTGACAGATACCAAGAGTAAAAAATTATCTGCGGAGGGTATAGAAAAATTAATATTGAATCTGAAAAAAGCAGTTGTATTTTTTGCTAAAGAAGATATATATTCTCTATTTTGTTTTGCTACGTCTGCAATGCGTGATATAGAAAATTTTAATGAATTAAAAAGAGAAGTAAGAAAAAAATGTGATATTGATATAGAGCTGTTGGGTGAATATGAAGAAGCATTATGTGATTTTTATGCCCTTTCCGGTGAGGTAGGAGAAAATTGCAACGGAATAGGAGTTGACCTTGGAGGCGGAAGCTGTCAGATTTTTCGATTTGATTCGGACAAGCTGATTGATAAGATTTCTTTAATAATAGGGGTTAAAAGACTATATTTAAGGTTTGGAGATTACAAAGACACGAAAAGTGAGGATATAAATAACTATTTATATGAACAAGTAAAGCGTTTTAGAAAATACAAATGTGATAATCTATATATTATGGGAGGAACGGCAAAAACAATACATAAAATTTTAAAAAGTATAAACGGAAGCGGCGATACAGTATACGGAACAGATGATTTAAAGATATTAAGTAAATTAAATTATAAGGATAGCAAATTTGCTGATATTATCGGGAATAGAGTAAATACTATAGAATATGGTATATCAGTTATAAAAATTCTGTGTTCATACTTTAATATAAAAAAAATATTTTTTTTGAAATGTGGAGTAAGAGAAGGATATATAATAAGAAATATTACGAATAGTAAGGATAGCCGTAAATAATATTATGGGAAAGTAAATTTAGAAAGGTATTTGAAAAAATGAATAGGCTTAAAAAAGTTGAATTAAGCGATAAAGAATGGGTTGACAAGATACTGAATAACACAAAGTGTCCGAGTCTTGAATACAACTTTACCAGTTTATATATATGGCAGGAAATATATAATACAAATATAATGAAATACAAAGATTGCCTTATCGTTAGATTCGGAAAAGAAAACAAATCATTTCTGTTTCCGGTCGGGGGAAATAATATTAAAGAAGCGGTAGAGTTCATTTTTGATGAAAACAGAGATAATGTTTTATGCTTTGGAGGAATCGTCGAGGAGCAAAAAAATTTTTTGGAAAAGCATTATCCGGGTAAATTTGAATATAACGAGGACAGGAATATGTCCGATTATATATATAAAACAGAAAGTCTTATTACTTTGAAGGGAAAAAAACTCTCATCAAAAAGAAATCATATTAACAGATTTATAGAAAATAATCCGGATTGGAGTTATGAGGAAATTTCCGAGAGCAATATTAATGAAGTCATAAATATGCATTCGGAATGGAGCCGTCAGATGAAAGATTCGAAAAAAGAAGGTTTGGAGGAAGAAGCCTTTGCAGTAAGAAAAGCTTTGGAACATTATAATGAATTAAAGCTTTGCGGAGGAGCATTAAGAGCAGGCGGCAAGATTATTGCATTTTCTATGGGAGACAAATTAAGCGATAAAACCTTTTTGGTTCATATAGAAAAGGCTTTTGCCGATATTCAAGGGGCATATCCTATGATAAACAAGCAATTTGTTATTCACAATTGCGAAGGGTATGAATATGTTGACAGAGAAGAAGATGTGGGTGATGAAGGATTAAGAAAAGCAAAGCTTTCGTATAATCCGTGTATTATTCTAAAAAAATATAATGCTGTAGCAAAATAATAATAACGGGGCGAGCATAAATGATAAGATTTTATGAAAATACGGACAAGGAAAAGATTACGGAATTATGGCACAACGTGTTCGGAGATAATAAAGAATATATTGAAAAATTTTTAACTTGTTATTCGAAAGATATTATTATATATGAAAAAAATAATACGATAATATCAATGCTTACAATGCTCTCTGTATGTATGGAAAACAAAAAAGGCAGGTATATATATGCTGTTGCTACGGATTCGGAGTACAGAGGTCACGGATATGCCACTCAATTGCTGAAATATGCCGAAGATTATATAAAAAAACAAGGAGAAAAATTTACGGTTCTTGTGCCGGCAAATAAGGAATTATTCGGATTTTACGAAAAGCTGGGGTACAAAACCGTAAAATGTATAGAAAAGCATGAATTTTCGCCCGAAAAAAAATTAACAACAAAGATAGTAAAAATAAATGCTCAGGAATATAAAGAAAGAAGAAAGGAAATTCTGAAGGGGCATAATATTATAGAATGGGGAGAGGCTGATTTAGAAAATATACGCAGAATGTATGACGGAAATTTTTATTTTATAAAAAAATTTAATGCAGTAATGTTCTGTTACCCGGAAAGAGAAAAGCTGATAATAAAGGAACTTTGCTGCCGCAAAAGTGATTTGGATAATGCAAAAAAGGCTGTTTCGGGATATTTTGACAAAGAGAAAATGGAAATCTCAAATATTGGAGAAAATCCGTTTGCAATGATTAAACCGGATATTTTTGAGAAAGTATATTTTAACATTGCAATGGATTAATTTTATTATTGAGAAACAGCGTCAATGTCGGTTGTTTTGCCTACTTTTATAATAATCTTATTTGGAAGACAAATTATATCCCGCCCTGAATCTGAAATTTTGCCTTGATGAATGCAAAGCTTATCGGGACAATTTGCATCCTTCATATATACCTGATTGTTTTCAATGACAACGGTGTTTGTGCCGTTTACATTTATTTCGCAATCTTTATCGAGAGGTGCGGTTTCATATAATTCGGATTCATAATAAATATATACGGTATTGCCTTTATGAGAAAGTAAGGCGTTAATTCCAAACATAATAACGGAGATTAAAATTACAATTAAAATAAAACATCTGTTCTTATTTTTCAAGATAAATCCTCCTTAAATTATATTTTTTTTAAAAATTAATAAAAATGTATATTTTTAGTCACAAAATAGACATAATATTATGTTACTATAATAATGTAAATTTTAATAATTTACAAAACAATATACCTTCCCCTAATATTTTACGGAAAAAGTCGTGTTCGCACAGCACGGCTTTTTCTATTTTTGCTGACTTTATATATTATTATAAACTGCATAGGGAATTTTTGCAATGATTTTAACAAAAAAAATATCTAATTTTGGTGAAAAATAAATTTTATAAAATTGACTTTTTATGTATAATATGTTATAATATAGGTATAATAAATGTGTGAAATTATATTTGAAACTTCATACATAAAATGTCATATTGGATATGACAGTAAGAAGGTGTAAAATGTGTTTAACATAGGAGATAAGATAGTTTATCCTATGCATGGAGCAGGCGTAATTGAATCGATTGAAGAACGCGATGTTTTCGGAAAAAAGCAGTCGTATTATGTTATGAAATTATCTTCGTCCGGAGACATGACGGTTATGATACCAACGCAGAACTGTGATGAAATAGGTGTTCGGTTTGTAATTGACAAGGAGGAGGGTGCAAAAGTTCTGGAAGCTTTCAGAAAAGCGCCCGTAAACGAAAATACAAATTGGAACAAGCGTCATCGTGAAAATATGCAAAAGATAAAAACCGGAGATATTTATCAAGTGCTTAATGTTGTTAAAGAACTAATGTATCGGGATAAATCAAAAGGATTATCTACAAGTGAACGTAAGATGCTCAACAGTGCGAAACAAATTATGGTAAGTGAACTTGTTATGTCTAAAGTGGCAGGGCAGAGCGATATTGAAAGTATAATGTACGACACGGTCGATGAATTATTTGATGCATGAATAATAACAGGGTTGATTGTAAGCATAACGCAGTCAATCCTTTATTTAATGGCTGCTGAATGAATATTTTGTTCTCAAAATATTTATTTCAGCAGACTTTATCAATGCGAACTGTGTAAAATCTTTGATTTTACACGAAAGATTTTGACAATAGTCATAATTTATTCAGTGAGCATTATTTATGAATAATAAGTGAAAACGGAGAACGGATATGAAAATAACTGCTGTTATTGTTGCTGCCGGAAACGGTACAAGAATGGGAGGGGTAATAAATAAGGTGTTTTTGCCTCTTGGCAACAACGCTGTTATAGATTACACAATTAATTCCATTTCGCAGAGTGAAAAAATAGACAATATTATTCTTGTAACAAGAGAAGATGATATTAATGAAGCAGAAAAGCATAAAAAATATGCCTGTAAACCTATTAAAATAGTTAAAGGCGGAAAAACCAGGCAAGAATCGGTGAGAAACGGAATATGTGCGGCAAAAGACGCAGATATTGTTGTTATTCATGACGGTGCAAGGGCGTTGATTACAACCGATTTAACAGACAGATGTATTGAGGATTGCATAAAATATAAAGCGGCGGCTGCCGGTGTGATTTGCAAAGATACCCTGAAACAAGCTGATGAAAACGGATTTATAGATAAAACACTTGACAGGGAAATTACATACTGTATTCAGACGCCTCAGGTATTTTATAGAAAAGAAATATGCGAGGCGCATGAAAAAGCTGTTGAGGAAAAAGTAAGTGTCACCGATGATTGCGCTTTGTACGAAAAATATATAGGAAAGGTAAAAATAACAAAGGGAAGCTACGATAACATAAAGATTACGACGCCTGATGATATGATTATTGCAAAAAATATATTAAAAAACAGCAATTTGATAAAAATTATTAATGGAAGAAGAAAAATTAATAATGCAGTAAAGATTCTTGTACAGCAAAAAATAATTAAAAGTTTTATAAAAAGAACCAAAAATAATAGATAAAATATTTTAATATATTTGAAAAGGAAGGGATTTTATGCGTATAGGACATGGATATGATGTTCATAAACTGGTTGTGGGCAGAGATTTGTACCTGTGCGGCGTCAAAATTGATTATGAAAAGGGATTACTCGGACATTCCGATGCTGATGTGGCACTCCATGCCTTGTGTGATGCCATACTCGGAGCGGCTGCCTTAGGAGATATAGGAAAACATTTTCCTGACAGCAAAGAGGAATATAAGGGAATTTCGAGTATTATTCTTTTGGAACGTACAAACAAGCTGCTGCACGAACACGGATACGTGGTGGAAAATGCGGATGTTACAATAGTATGCCAGAAACCAAAGCTTGCACCATTTATTGAACAGATGAGAAAAAATGTTGCCGATGTGTTGGATGTTGACATAGAATGCATAAATATTAAAGCAACAACAACGGAAGGATTGGGATTTGAGGGTGAAGGGCTTGGAATATCTTCTACAGCCGTGGTTATTATTAAATGATTATTTTAAAGGTTATGCCAAATTCTTTATCAAACTTATTTGTGATAAATTTTTATGTTGTATGATAAACAATATATAATTATGGAACAAATTTTAAATTATATAATGGCATTATGTTAATTACACCAATAAATCTCAAATATATAGCTTTTCTATTTGGCAAAATGACAAATATACAGAAAATATGACAAAAAAGAAAATAAAATGATTGACTTTCGGCTATAACTGTGATATGATATAAAAGTTGTCGCTCAAAAGCAGAATGGACTGCTGAAAAAAATTAAAAAAATTAAAAAAAGTCTTGACAAACGCTTTTGAATGTGATATACTTGTAAAGCTATCGAATTTTGATAGCAAATGACGAAGCGAAAGCTTTTATTGTACATTGGAAAATAAACAGTGCAGAGTTCTTGTCAGTAGAGAAATCTACAATAAAACTATGAGTTTTTTATGACAGAAATTCGGAAACGAAATTTTAAGTCAGTGGTACGGTATAGA